>JAITMU010000018.1 GCA_031277195.1 Gallionellaceae bacterium
CCTACTCGTCATTCCAGCGGAAATAACAATCCGCGCAGCGGGCAAAATCTTGTTGTCCGGCTACGCCGGAGCATTTTTATAAAAGCGCTGGATTCCAGCTTGCGCTGGAATGACGGAGGAGTGAAACGCCGTTTTTCAGAACCGCCACATTCCGCCTCACCCCTCACGTTATAATTCCCCCTCTCCGTAACGCAACAAGGTTCCCCTATGCGGCATCGCTTGCCCTCCTTCAGCCGGACGCTTTTGCTTCCTGCGCTGCTGGCCGGATGCATGAGCATGGACGGGCTGCACACGACTGCGCAGCCTGTTGACGCAGACCAACTCCACGCGGCGCGCACGCTGGCGGATGCGCCGGTGGGTGCGTGGCCGCAGGCGGATTGGTGGAAGGCTTACGGCGATGCGCAACTTGATGCGCTGATCGAGGAAGGTCTCGCCAACAGTCCGTCGCCGAAAATCGCGCAGGATCGCGTGCAGAAGGCGCTGGCGTTTGCGCGGGCGGCGGATGCGGCGCGGTCGCCGAACATCAACGCGACGCTCAGTTCCAGCCGTCAGCGTTTCTCTGAAAATTACATCTATCCGCCGGGCGTGGGCGGCGAGTGGTACACGATGAATCAGTTGCAACTGAACATCGATTACGACTTTGATTTGTGGAATCGTCATCGCGCGGCTTATGCAGGGGCGCTCAATGAGGCGCAGGCGACGCAGGTGGATCAGTACGCGGCGCAACTGCTGCTGTCCACCAGCGTCGCGCGCGCTTTCATTCAGTTGCAGCACGCGCATGAGCAACGCGATGTCGCGCAGGCGATGCTGGCGGAGCGCGAGCATCTGCTTGATCTCACGCGCCAGCGCGTCGCTGCGGGAATTGATTCTGACCTGGAATTGAAACAAGCCGAGGCGATGGTTCCGGCGACGCGGCAGCAGCTAGTCCAGATCGACGAAACGCTGGCGGTGACGCGCAACCAGATCGCCGCGTTGATTGGTCGCGGGCCGGATCGCGGTCTCGACATTGCGCGCCCGCGTCTGCAACTGCCGTCCGCCGCCGCCCTGCCCTCGCGCGTTCCGGCGGATTTGATCGGTCGCCGTCCCGACGTGCTGGCGCAACGTCTGCGCGTGGCCGCCGCTGCGGAAAACATCACGGTGGCGAAGGCGGATTTTTATCCCGACGTGAACCTCGCAGCGTTCGTCGGTCTGCAAAGTCTCGGTCTCTCGGAATTTCTGAACAGCGGCAGCGCAATTGCCGGTGTCGGCCCTGCGCTGACCTTGCCGATTTTTCACGGCGGCAATGCGCGCGCCAATCTCGCGGGCAAAAACGCCGACTACGATCTCGCCGTCGATCAATACAATCAAACGCTGGTGGACGCGCTGCACGATGTCGCCGACCAGTTGGCTGCGCTGCGTTCCGTCGATGCGCAGCGCGCCGAACTCGACCGCGCGATTGCCGCCGCAACCGACGCCTACGCGCTGGCGCAGCAGCGTTATCAGGCCGGCATGGATGATTATTTGCAAGTCCTCTCCGCGCAGGAACAACTGCTGCAACAGGATATTTTCGACATCGACCTGCGCGCCCGCGCGCTCGACGCGTCGATCAGCCTGATCCGCGCGCTCGGCGGCGGTCTCGACATGCCCGTCGACCTTTCCACCGCTGCTTCCACAAAGGAAAACTGACTCATGGAAGAATCCGCCAAGACTTCCGCCCCCAATGGCAAACGCAAACGCCTGTTGCTCATCCTGTTCGCCATCGTGCTGCTGGCCGGTGTCAGCGCCGCGCTCTGGTGGCTGATCGTCGGGCGTTATCACGAGACGACGAACGACGCTTACGTCGGCGGCAATGTCGTGCAGGTGACGCCGCAAACCAGCGGCACGGTCATCGCCCTCTCCGCCGACAACACCGACTTTGTGACGGCGGGAACCGTGCTGGTCACGCTCGATCAGGCGGACGCAAACATCACGCTGGCTGACGCGGAATCGCGGCTTGCCAAGGCGGTGCGCAGCGTGCGCAATCTGCAAGCGAACGCCGAGGAGTTGGCGGCGACGGTGGAATTGCGCCGCGCCGATTTCCTCAAGGCACAGAATGACCTCGCCCGCCGCGAAAAAATCCAGGCCACCGGCGCGGTGTCGGCGGAAGTCGTGCAACACGCGCGCGATGCGCTGAAAGCGGCGCGCGCCAGCCTGACCGCCGCCGAGCAGCAACTCGCCGCCACGCGCGCGCTGGTGGACAACACCACCGTGCGCAATCACCCCGACGTGCTCAACGCCGCCGCGCAAGTGCGCAAAGCCTGGCTGGAACAGGCGCGCACGAAAATTCCCGCGCCCGTCACCGGCTTCGTTGACAAGCGCAGCGCGCAACTCGGTCAGCGCGTCGCCGCGGGCAGCGCGTTGATGTCGGTGGTGCCGCTCGATCAGGTGTGGGTGGATGCCAATTTCAAGGAGAACCAGTTGGCGCACATCCGCCCCGGCCAGCCGGTGACGCTGACCGCTGATCTCTACGGCGACGAAGTGAAATATCACGGCACGGTCGCCGGTTTCGGCGCAGGCACTGGCAGCGCATTCGCGCTCTTGCCGCCGCAAAACGCCACCGGCAACTGGATCAAGGTGGTGCAGCGTTTGCCGGTGCGCATCGCGCTGGATCCCGAACAGATTGCCGCGCATCCTTTGCAGATTGGTTTGTCGATGGAGGTGGATGTCGATACGCATCAACGCGACGGCAAACGCCTGCAAGAAACCCCGCCCGCGCGGACGTATGCGACGGATGTGTTCAGGCCGATAGACGCGCAAGCGGACCCGAATGTGGAGGAGATTTTTGTGGCGTTTGCGGGCAAGTAACGCCCCCCCACGTGCACCCTCCCCTTGAAGGGGAGGGAATTTGCGCGCTTGAAGGCGCAGGAGATTGAGGCATGGCAGGGCAGCCATCTGATCAAGCGCAACCCTACCTGACCGGCAGCACTCTGGTGTTGTTCACCATCGCCGTCGCGATTGCGAATTTGATGGAGGTGCTGGACATCACCATCGCCAATGTGTCGCTGCCGACCATCTCCGGCGAACTCGGTGTTGCGCCCAATCAAGGCACCTGGATCGTCACTTCCTACGCTGTCTCCAACGCCATTCTGGTGCCGCTCACCGGCTGGTTCGCCACGCGCTTTGGACAAGTGCGCGTGTTCACCACAGCGGTCGGGTTGTTCACGCTGGCATCATTGCTGTGCGGCATCGCGTCGTCGTTTCAGGAATTGCTGACTTTCCGCGTGATTCAGGGCGCGGTGGCGGGGCTGATGATTCCGCTTTCGCAAGCCTTGCTGATGAACAATTACCCGCCGGAAAAACGCGGCACGGCGCTGATGATCTGGGGCATGACGGTGATGGTCGCGCCCATCATCGGGCCGATACTCGGCGGCTGGATCACGGAAAACTTTCACTGGTCTTGGATATTTTTGATCAACGTGCCAATCGGCATTTTCTGCACGACAGTAACCTGGATGATGCTGCGCAAGCGCGAAACGCCGGTGAAAAAACAACCCGTTGACGTCATCGGCGCGGGGCTGCTGGTGCTGTGGGTCGGCACGCTGCAAATCCTGCTGGACAAGGGCAACGAGCTGGACTGGTTCGATTCGCCGTTCATCCTGTCGCTCGCCATTCTCTCCGTCGTCGGTTTCGTCGCGTTCCTGATCTGGGAACTGACCGACGATCATCCCATCGTCGATCTCAGCCTGCTCTGGCAGTTCCGCAATTTCCGCATGGGCGCGCTGTCGCTGAGTCTCGGTTACAGCGTGTTTTTTTCCAGCGTGATCGTGCTGCCGATGTGGCTGCAAACGCAGATTGGCTACACCTCGCAATGGGCTGGCTTCGCGTTGGCGCCCACCGGCATCGTCGCGCTGATGATCTCGCCCTTCATCGTGCGCTTCATGAATCGCGTCGATCTGCGCCTGCTCGCTTCGTTCGCCTTCTTCGTGTTCGCGCTGACCGGCTTCTGGCGTTCGCATTTCACCTCCGGCTCGGATTTCTTCACCATCATGCTGCCGCAAGCATTGCAAGGTCTTGCCGTCGCCACCTTCTTCAGCCCGCTGATCGCCATCAACATGAGCGGCATCCCGCCGGATCGCATCGCCAACGCGAGCGGCTTGCAGAATTTTCTGCGCATGATGGCGGGCAGTTTCGGCACGTCGATTGTGATTTCGCTGTGGGACGACCGCGCGGCCTGGCATCGCACCCAACTGACCGATCAACTGAACAGCGCGTCACAGCCCATGCAAAGCTATGTCGGACAGATCGAAAGTCTGGGCGTGCCGCACGACCTCGCGCTCGCGCAAATCGACCGGCAACTGACGATCGAATCCTTCACCCTCGCCACCAACGACATCTTCTGGCTGGGCGGCTGCATTTTGCTGGCGCTGGTCGCGGTGATCTGGCGGACGCGACCGCCGTTTACGGGGGGTGGCGGGGGGAATTAGGAATGTTTTGTTGCCCTCATCCCGCGATTAATGACGTGTAGGGCGGGGCTTGCCCCGCGCTGCAAGAATCTCAAAGTCCGCACCGCGCGGGGCAAGCCCCGCCCTACACGCTG
>JAITMU010000189.1 GCA_031277195.1 Gallionellaceae bacterium
GGCCTTGCTGCACCGAGCGGGAACGCTGGGGCTGATTGACGCCACGCGCGCCGAACAAGTCAGCAAGGTTTACCGTGAACTGCGCCTGATCCAACACAACATGCGGCTCAACATCGAAGGCCCCTGCCGCGTACCGCCGGAATCGGTGGAAGTCGCGCCGGTGTTGGGGTTGTGGGGGGACGTGCTGGAACAGAGATAACCCCCGTCATTCCAGCGCAAGCTGGTATCCAGCGTGAGAATAATCCCGCGTAGCGGACAAAATCATTTGTCCGGCTTCGCCGGAATGTTTGATAACCCCGCTGGATTCCAGCTTGCGCTGGAATGACGGAATCCCCCTCCGCATTGCCCGCCCCACCGCGCCCGCGCTAGAATCCCACTTTTGCAAAAACCAAAGGAAATCCCCCATCATGTCCATGTCCGACCGCGACGGCTTCATCTGGTACGACGGCCAGCTCGTGCCTTGGCGCGAAGCCACCACCCATGTCCTCACGCACTCGCTGCACTACGGCCTGGGCGTATTCGAGGGGGTGCGCGCGTACAAGACCACCAGCGGCACTGCGATTTTCCGTTTGCAGGAACACACTGACCGGCTGTTCAACTCGGCGCACATCTTCAAGATGAAGATGCCGTTCGACAAAGCCACCGTGATGGACGCGCACAAGGAAGTGGTGCGCGCCAACAAGCTCGAATCCTGCTACATCCGCCCGATTGCGTTCTACGGTTCCGAGGCAATGGGCATCGCCGCTTCCACCCTCAGCGTGCATGTCGCCGTTGCGGCCTGGCCGTGGGGCGCGTATCTGGGCGAGGAAGGCATGGCCAAGGGCATTCGCATTCGCACGTCCAGCTTCACCCGCCACCATGTGAACATCAACATGTGCCGCGCCAAATCGTCCGGCTCGTACATGAATTCCATCCTCGCGCATCAGGAAGTCGCGCATGACGGTTACGACGAAGCCTTGCTGCTCGACCCGGAAGGCTGCGTTGCCGAGGGCGCGGGGGAAAACATCTTCATCGTGAAAAAGGGCAAGCTGTACACACCCGATCTGACTTCCTGCCTGGAAGGCATCACCCGCGATTCCGTCATCACGCTGGCGCAGGATCTCGGCATTGAACTGATCGAAAAGCGCATCACGCGCGACGAAGTGTATTGCGCCGACGAAGCGTTTTTCACCGGCACGGCGGCGGAAATCACGCCGATCCGCGAACTGGACGGGCGCGCCATCGGCGCGGGTTCGCGCGGGCCGATCACGGCCAAACTGCAAGCGTTGTTTTTTGATGTTGTCGGCGGTAAAAACGCAAAATACGCCAACTGGTTGGCTCACGTCTGAGGAGATCGCATGGAACCCATATCCAATCGCTATGTAGAAATCACCGCCAGCAGCTTGCCGCTGCACTGTCCCATGCCAAACTCCAGCCTGTGGAACTCGCATCCGCGCGTGTTCATTCCGGTGGACAAACTGGGCGAAGCGCGCTGCCCGTATTGCGGGACGCTGTACAAGTTCAAGGGTGAGTTGCCGGCTGGGCATCACTAACACGCCCCCTCTCCCTTGATGGGAGAGGGTGGTGAGGGCTTCACCAAGCCCCCTCTCCCCTACCCCTCTGATGGAACTACTAGCCATTCGACTAAGCCCGCAAGCGGGCAAGTCGCTGGTTATCCCACGAGGGGAGAGGGGCTACCAAGCGGGAAATACTCTGATGGAATACCGCCGACTCGGCACCAGCGACCTGCACATCCCCGCGCTCTGCCTCGGCACCATGACTTTCGGTGAGCAGAACACCGAAGCCGAGGCGCACGCGCAACTCGATTTCGCCGCCGCGCGTGGCATCAATTTCATCGACACGGCAGAAATGTATCCGGTGCCGCCGCGCGGCGAAACCGCGCACCGCACGGAAAGTTACGTCGGCTCCTGGTTGAGACGACAGGCGCGCGACCGCTTCATCATCGCCAGCAAAATCACCGGCCCGGGACGCGGTTTCGGCTGGGTACGCAATGGCCCGCGCATCAATCGGGAACAAATCCACGCCGCCATCGACGGCACCCTGCGCCGCTTGCAAACCGACCATATTGACCTGTACCAGATTCACTGGCCGGATCGCTATGTGCCGATGTTTGGCAATACGAATTACGACATCGCGCAGGAGCGCGACAGCGTGCCGATCGCAGAACAACTGCAAGCGTTTGCGGAATTGGTGCAGGCAGGGAAAGTGCGCTACCTCGGTCTCAGCAATGAAACGCCCTGGGGAATCTCGGAATTTGTGCGTTGCGCCGAGGCGCTGAACCTGCCGAAGATCGTCTCGATCCAGAATGCCTACAATCTGCTGAATCGCACGTTTGAGAATGGCCTCGCCGAAGTGTGCCGTCACGCCGAGGTCAGCTTGCTCGCCTACAGCCCGCTGGCGTTTGGCTGGCTATCCGGAAAATATCTGGCGAACCCCGAAGCGCAGGGTCGCGTCACCCTGTTCCCCGGCTTCGCCCAGCGTTACGGCAAACCCAATGTCGCCGCCGCAACGCAGGAATATGCGCGCATCGCGCGCGAAGCCGGTTTGAGTCCGGCGACCCTGGCGCTCGCCTTCGCGCGCACGCGCTGGTTCACCGCCAGCGTCATCGTCGGCGCGACCAACCTTGCGCAACTGGAAGAAAATCTGGACAGCGCGGAGATCACGCTGTCCGCGGAGACGCTGGAACAGATTGAAGCGACGCATCGCGCCTACCCCAATCCCGCGCCCTGAGATTTATCTGTTATTTTTTGGCTGGCGCAGTCGCCGCCGGTTGATTGTCTGCAAAAAGAAGGCCGTACTTGTCGGCAAAATACACCACCACGCCCGCCACGATATTGAGCAGCAGAACCATCAGCAGCATCCAGCGTACCGTCGGCCACCAACTGACTTGCGCGACCGGCTCATGCGCCGCACCGTGAAATTCCTCATCCTCGTCCCGCATACCCTCTCCTTCAAACTGGCCGGTTGTCCGGCTCGACACAAAGGACGGATGATGCGTTATTTGGGAAGTATCTGTCCAGCGGATAGGGTTTTATACGACGCGAGGACGGATCGCACAGGCTGGCACAACCCGCGCGATCCGTAATCTCACTCATTGAGCAGATTCTTCACCGTGCTCTTGGACGGATTCAGAACTGGATGGTGGAGCATCCTCCTGAGATTGCGTTGCCTCTGATGCCTCTGGAGCACTACCGGAATCAGCGGGCGGAGCAGATTGAGCCGGAGCTGATTCTTGAGGAGGCGGCGCTATCTCGTGACGCTGACCATCCATCTGAACCGTGATGGTCTGAGGATAATCGTATGCGGAACCCGTCGCCATATCGACACCCGCACCAATCACGCCGCCAAATATGACATTGCCAAAAGCCATGGCCTTGGTTGAGGACTTGACGAAAGCAATACCGGATTGCTCCCCTTCTTTGGAGCATTGAACCGAAAGGTCATCGTATGCGCGATGCACTGTGACACTGCCGGGCGTGGTGACAAACCACGTGCCCTTGGGATTTTCCAGCTTGCAGTTAGCGCCCGTTACCTGAGTCCCGGATGTTGCGATAGTCGTAACAGCGATGGACTGATTCTGTCCATTGACAATGGAAGCGCAGCCGGGAAGCACAAACACCACGGCTAACGCTAAAAAAGCACACTTCATGATTTTCTCCCTGATTTTTCATTTCTAATAAAAAACAACGTATTAATTCCCCCATAACGCTCGCTAAAACCAAGCGCATTTCATGG
>JAITMU010000044.1 GCA_031277195.1 Gallionellaceae bacterium
CGCCAATCATCAATGGCGTCGCCGCCAACACGGCCTCTGCCCCGGTAAACGTAAACAGCAGCGCGATAATCCCCGTGCTGAGAGTCAGCAAGGACGCGGGCGGTACGCCAGTCAACTTCAATAACGTCAGCGCGCTCACTGGAAGCGTGATCAGCGTGATCATGCTGGGCGACGAAGCAGCAGGAAACGTCGCCGATAGCTCTGCCGTAAATCAAGACAACTAACCGTAAAGAAGAATCGAAAAAGCCGCCCGATGGGCGGCTTTTTTTGTCGCTACTGCTCTTTCGTCATGTTCACGAAAGTCGGGATCAAGGACGTGATGTGAGCGTCTTCCTCATGACCCGAGTCGCTCATTTCCTCTGCCTGCACCAGCCTCATGGCAATCTCTTTCGCCAGGCGATCCTGCGGCGGTTCCGCATGGCGACCTGTGGGAAAAACCAGCACGCGCAAAAGCATCGCAAACAGGCGCGACGGGAAATTGCGCAGCATGCCGTCGATATCCATTTCGATGTGATACAACGCATCCTGCACAATCCAGTGTAGCAGCGGCAAATCTTCCTGCGGGCGACCATCGCTCTCAAAACGTCTCAGCGCGGCGCTGCACAAAAACATCCGGCTCAACGCATCGCCCATCCTGCGAAACAAATCGCCATGGTTCCTGGCGCGGTCATGCAGCGCCAACGGCGCCACCGCCTCGGTCAGCAGCGCAACGGCAGCGGCGTAACGTGTCAGTCGTTGGTAACAACGCCAGGTCGACATATCGGCGTGAAAGTAAATGCCGCGCCCGCCCGTTATCCCGAACACGAAAGCATGCGCCGCGCTGCTCAGCGCAAAGCTGATGTGGCCAAACAACGCAGCGTCGAAATCGCGCACGGCTTGATCTTCACCTGCGTTGTGCGCGGCGCGGATTTCCTGCTTTACGAAGGGGTAGGCGTCCAGCGCAGCCAGTTTGAAAATCCGCGCGGCGCGCTCAGGATATGTTGCGTCATTCACCAAGTCGTCGGCGCAAAGATGCGCGACGATGCTGGAAATCAGTTCGGGATGCGCGCCCGTTTCCGTCAACAGCGCGGCAAGCCGTTCCGCCGCATCTGTCGCATAAAGGCGGGCGCCCGCGCGTGCCAGCACGCTGCTTTCGACCGCGCCGCCGGATCGCCGACTTTCCAGCATCGCGCGCAACTGCTCGATTTCGCTATTGCGGGAGGCGTGTTCCGCTTTCAGCGCGGGCATGGGCGTCCTGAGTAATTGACGCCAGTTCGGCCTGCCGCTGAACAAGCTGACCTCCCAGCCTATCGTGCCGGCATCCTGCGCTTCGGATTGCGGGATGATCGGCAATGTCCGGCGGAAACGAGCCAGTTGCGGACCGCTGACCAACAAACGACGCAAGGGCGGGATGCCCAGCACTGTAACCAGCAACGCGAGCATGACGATGATCGCCTGGAAAGCGTCGGCAGAGACACGGTGCTGAATGGCGATGACCGGAATGAAGACGATCGCCGTCAGCAACCAGCTCCATAGCGTCGCGCGGAAAAAAGCCAGCAGCAACATCACAAGCAGCAACGCCGCCAGCGTCAGAATTGCCATCCATTACCCCCTTGAATCGTCAATTCCACTGCCTCTCAAACGCAGATTTCGACAAAAGTGCCAGCCGAAACGAGATCAAATAATTCCATCACATCGGCATTTCGCATGCGCACACAACCATGCGATCCCGGCTGACCGACCGGCGCTTCATCCGGCATGCCATGAATATAGATATAGCGGCGCATGGTATCGCAGGATCCCCAGCGATTGTAGCCAGGCTCGCGACCGCACAACCACATGATGCGCGTGAGCATCCAGTCACGGCGCGGATGCTGCGCGCCGAGTTCCGGCGTGTAAATTTCCCCCGTCGGACGCCGAGCGACAAAGACGGCATTGGCCGGTTGTCCGGCGCCAATTTTCGCGCGAATGATGTGTTTGCCGCGCGGTGTGCAATAACTGCCGTTTTCTTCACCCGCGCCATTAGTGGCGGTGGACACGGAATAGCGGCGCAGCAATTCGCCAGAGTCGGCAAATAGCTCCAGTGTTTGCGAAGGAATGGTGATGATGATTTTCATTGATGCGCTCACCACAACCTACCTCTTTCTTTTTGCCGCAAAAAAATCGCTCAACAACGCTCCGCACGCCTCCACCAGCACGCCGCCCTCGACTGTCGCATGGTGATTCAGGCGTTCAGCGCTGAACAAGTCGATCGCACTGCCCGCCGTGCCGGTTTTGGGGTCGCGCGCACCGTATATCACGCGCGCAATGCGCGCATGAAATATCGCGCCAGCGCACATCGCGCACGGTTCCAGCGTGACGAAAAGCTCGCAGTCCGGCAGCCGGTAGTTGCCCAAGCGCTGCGCTGCGTCACGCAGCGCGAGCATTTCCGCATGCGCGGAAGGATCGTGACGCGAAATCGGCGCGTTGAATCCGCGTCCGACGATTTCACCGTCTTTCACCACCACCGCGCCGACCGGCACTTCGCCGCACTCCCCGGCCTTCCGCGCCAGCGCCAGCGCCTCGCGCATGTACAGGGCATCGGTTTCCATGCCGCATTGTACAAAGAAGCGCTTGCCATGCCGGACTATTTTGTAAACAATGGGCGCGAACTGAAGGAGATTTTTCGCCGATGTCCACACAAGCAGTTGCCGATTTCACCCTGCCCGCCACCGGCGGCGCGGATTTCACTCTCTCCGCTGTGCGCGGAAAATCGCTGGTCGTTTATTTCTATCCCAAGGACAGCACGCCCGGCTGCACCACCGAGGCGCAGCAGTTTCGCGATTTGTACAGCGCCTTCCAGCAGGCCAACTGTGAGGTCGTGGGCGTTTCGCGCGACAGCATCAAGTCGCATGAAAGTTTCAAACAGAAATACACGCTGCCGTTCCCGCTGCTTTCCGACGCGGAAGAAAAACTCTGCGCGCAATTTGATGTCATCAAGATGAAAAAATTGTACGGCAAGGATGTGCGCGGCATTGAGCGCAGCACCTTCGTCATCGACAAACATGGCGTGCTGCGCCAGGAATGGCGCGGCGTCAAGGCTGAAGGACATGCAGAGGAAGTGTTGAACTTTGTGAAGACGCTGGAGGCGTAAGTTGGGAGACGCAAGACGCGAGCCAAACCGGTTCCGCCTCGCGCTTTCAGCGTGCGCTTCACGTCTCACGTCTTACGTCTCAAAAGGAATTTTATGACTCCGCGCAAACCCGCCGCTGCGAAACAGCCCGTCACCAAGCTGTTCATCCTCGACACCAACGTGCTGATGCACGACCCCACCAGCCTGTTCCGCTTTGAAGAACACGATGTCTATCTGCCGATGTTCGTGCTGGAAGAACTCGACAACGGCAAGAAAGGCATGTCGGAAGTCGCGCGCAATGCGCGTCAGGCCAGCCGTTTTCTCGACGCCATCGTCAGCGAAACGGCGAGCGACATCTCGCAGGGCATTCCGCTGAACACGCAAGGCAACAAGGCCGCCACAGGACGGTTGTTCCTGCAAACCCAGTTCATCGAGCATGAATTGCCCGCCTCCTTGCAGCACAGCAAAGCCGACAACGCCATCCTCGGCGTGTTGATGCATTTGCAGAAAAAACAGCCGGAGCGCGCGGTGATTCTGGTGTCGAAAGACATCAACATGCGCATCAAGGCGCGCGCGCTGGGTTTGTCCGCGCAGGACTATTTCAACGACAAGGTGCTGGAAGACACCGACCTGCTCTACACCGGCGTGCGCGAACTGTCCGCCGATTTCTGGGACAGGAACGGCAAGGACATGAAGTCCGGCACGCAGGGCGGTTATACCTTCTATCAACTCAAGGGGCCGGACTGCCGCGATCTGCTGATCAATCAATTCGTCTATCAGGAAAATGGCGATTCGCCGTTTTACGCCGTGGTCACCGCGCAGGACGGCAACACCGCCACGCTGCGCACGCTGACCGATTACACGCACAGCAAAAACGCCATCTGGGGCATCACCGCGCGCAACCGCGAACAGAATTTCGTGCTGAACCAGCTGATGAATCCGGAGATTGATTTCGTCACCCTGCTCGGTCAGGCCGGTACCGGCAAGACGCTGCTGACGCTGGCGGCGGGGTTGATGCAGGTGCTGGAAGACAAGGTGTACAGCGAAATCATCATGACGCGCGTCACCGTACCGGTGGGCGAAGACATCGGTTTTTTGCCCGGCACCGAAGAAGAAAAAATGACGCCCTGGATGGGCGCGCTCGACGACAATCTCGACGTGCTGAACAAGTCCGACGAGGAAAGCGGCGAGTGGGGGCGTGCTGCCACGCGCGATTTGATCCGCTCGCGCATCAAGATCAAGTCGCTGAACTTCATGCGCGGCCGCACCTTCATCAACAAATACCTCATCATCGACGAAGCGCAAAACCTCACGCCCAAGCAGATGAAAACCCTCATCACCCGCGCCGGCCCCGGCACCAAGGTTGTGTGCATGGGCAACATCGCGCAGATCGACACGCCCTATCTGACCGAAGGCAGCTCTGGATTGACGTATGTCGTGGATCGCTTCAAGGGCTGGGGGCACAGCGGACATATCACTCTGCAACGCGGCGAGCGGTCGCGGTTGGCGGATCATGCGGCGGAGGTTTTGTAGGTGGGTTTGAACGAAAAAACCGACGCCGATTGGCGCGAAGAACTCACACCCGAACAATACGCCGTCTGCCGCCAATGCGGCACGGAGCCGCCGTTTACAGGTCTCTATTGGGATTGCCATGACGTTGGCTTGTATCGCTGCGTGTGTTGCGGCAACCCGCTGTTCGATTCGGAAACCAAATTTGATTCCGGCACCGGCTGGCCGAGTTTTTGGGATCAGGTTTATGAAGGCGCGGTAAAACTGCTGCCCGACTTGAGCCACGGCATGAGGCGCGTCGAAGTGCGCTGCGCGTCGTGCGATTCGCATCTCGGTCATGTCTTTGAAGACGGACCGGAGCCGACCGGATTGCGTTATTGCATCAACTCCGCCGCGCTGATTCTGGATCGATGGTAACGATCAATTTTTCGGTTGTATTCCTTCCCCCGCGTGCGGGGGAAGGTCAGGATGGGGGGATTGGGTCGCCCCCACCCCAACCCTCCCCCGCACGCGGAGGAGGGAGTGTGCATCCCTTTCAACTATTCTAGAATATCCCCATGAAACTCCTGTTCGACCTTTTTCCCGTCATCCTGTTTTTTGCCGTATTCAAACTGCACGGCATCTACACGGCCACTGCTGCGGCGATTGCGGCGACGGTCGTGCAGATTGTCTGGAGCAAATGGCGTCACGACAAGGTGGACAAGATGCTGTGGGTCAGTTTCGGCATCATCGCCGTGCTGGGCAGCGCGACGCTGCTGTTGCATGACGAGAGCTTCATCAAATGGAAGCCGACCGTTCTGTACTGGGTGTTCGCCAGCATCCTGCTTTTTTCCCGCGTGCTGTTCCGCAAAAACCTGCTGCGCGCGTTGCTGCAGGAAAAATTGACGCTGCCTGACACCGTGTGGGATCGATTGAATCTGGCCTGGAGCGCATTTTTCGCCGCGCTTGGCATCCTCAACCTGTACGTCGCTTTCAGCTATCCGCTGGAAACCTGGGTCAATTTCAAACTGTTCGGCACCACCGGTTTGATGTTCGCGTTCATCTTGCTGCAAGCCTTCGCACTGTCGAAATACATGGAAGAAGACCAGGAACACAAGGAGCCCTGATGCTATACGCCATCGTCGCTGAAGATATTGCAAACAGTCTGGAAAAACGCCGCGCCGCGCGTCCCGCGCATGTGGATCGCCTGCATCTGCTGCAAGCGCAAGGTCGATTGCTGGTGGCGGGTCCCTTCCCCGCGGTGGATGCGGAAGACCCGGGGGACGCAGGCCACACCGGCAGTTTGATCGTCGCCGAATTCGCCTCGCTGGAAGAAGCCGAAGCCTGGGCAGCGGCGGATCCCTACGTCAGCGCGGGCGTTTATGCGCGGGTGACAGTCAAGCCGTTCCGCAAAGCCTTTCCGGTGTCGCCGCCGGTCAGTGTCAGCCCGGATACAGCACTTCCGGGGCTGCTGTGATATATTGATGCCCCTGCAGCAAATGGTTTTCTGTAACAATCCCTTTCAAAACAGTAAGGAAAGCACAATGAAGAAAGCATTCAAACTGGCTCTGTTCGCTGTACTGGGCGCCGTCGGCGTCACCACCGTTCACGCTGCGTCGGTCAATGGCATCCCCGTCCCGCAAGATCGCATCGACGCGCAAGTCAAGGACGTGCTCGCCCGCGCGCCGCAACAGAAAGACACGCCGGAATTGCGCAAAGCCATTACGGGCGAGCTGATCGGTCTCGAAGTGCTGTCGCAAGAAGCGACGCGCCTCGGTCTGGACAAGGACACGAATGTCCGCATGGCGCTCGACATGTCGCGCCAGAACGTGTTGGCGAACGCGCTGATCGCGGATCGCGTGAAGAACACGAAAATCAGCGAGGACGCGCTGAAGAAGGAATACGAAGCGGCGAAAACCAGCCTCGGCACCAAGGAATACAACGTGCGTCACATCCTGGTGGAAAAAGAAGCTGACGCGAAAAACATCGTTGCCCAGTTGAGGAAAACCCCCGGCGATTTCGACAGACTCGCAAAGAGCCAATCGAATGACGCGGGTTCCAAGGCCAACGGCGGCGATCTCGGCTGGATTCCCGCCAACAACATCCCCGGCACGTTCGTGCAGCCCTTCGCCGATGCCACGATGAAGCTCAAGAAGGGCGACATCAGCGAGCCGGTGCAATCCCAGTTCGGCTGGCACATCATCAAGCTGCAGGACATCCGCGACCTGAAAATGCCCACTCTGGATGAAATTCGCCCGCAACTCACGCAACGCCTGCAACAGCAAGCGGTGCAGAGCTACGTCGGCGAACTGCGCAGCAAAGCGAAGATCGTTGAATA
>JAITMU010000076.1 GCA_031277195.1 Gallionellaceae bacterium
CGCAGCGAAGAAAATGGAAGACCGCTGGAGCGTGATTCCGTCAGTCCAGCGAAAGCTGGAATCCAGTGAAAACAACCACCCCGCGTAGCGGACAAAACCTGTTGTCCGGCTGCGCCGGAGTATTTTGATAACTGCGCTGGATTCCAGCTTGCGCTGGAATGACGGGGATAAAAAGGGCTGCGTCAATTTATTTTCAAGTTCGATAAACGAAAAAAATGAATTGATGCTGACCCCTTTAATTCTCGATAATGCACACAGACCGCTCCGTTGCGGTTTGCCTGCGGCTCACCGCAACCTATGGCACATGCAATAGGCGGCTTGAGTAGCCGCTTCCCAGACCCATGACCCAGCCCACTCCCACCATCCCCGCGCCCACGCCAAAAACCATCCCGCCGCCCAGTCGTGCCCTGCTTGCGCTGCTGCTCGCGGGACTTGCCACGCTGGGGCCGTTTTCCATTGACACTTATCTGCCTGCGTTTCCGAATATCGAGCAGACGTTGCGCGCGGATTTGGTTGAGGTGCAGCAGACGTTGACGGCTTACATGCTGGCGTTTGCGGGGATGATTTTGTGGCATGGGGCGTTGTCGGATGCGTTTGGGCGGCGCAATCTCATTCTCTTGTCGCTGGCGGTGTTCGCCATCGGTTCGCTCGGTTGCGCGTCGGCGCACAGCATCGAATATCTGTGGGCGTTTCGCGTGATGCAGGGGGTGTCGGCGGGCGCGGGCGTGGTGATTGGCCGCGCCATCATTCGTGATTTGTACGCGGATGCGGCGGCGGCGCGGTTGTTGTCGCTGGTGACGATGATCTTTTCCATCGCGCCCGCGCTCGCCCCGATACTCGGCGGCTGGATCGTGAAGCATACCGACTGGCGCACGATTTTTCTGACGCTGTTTGGCTACACCGTGCTACTGCTGTTCTTCTGCTACAAGCGATTGCCTGAAACGTTGCCGCAAGACCGGCGCACGCCGTTCAATCCGTCCTTTCTCGCGGGCAGTTATGTGCAGATTTTCAAATCGCCCGCGTTCCAGTTGAAGGCGGGCGCGCTGGCGTTCAACTTCGCCGGACTGTTTCTGTATGTGGCTGCCGCGCCGGTGTTCATCACCAAGCATCTGGGCTTGGGAGAAGATCAGTTCGCCTGGCAATTCGTGCCTGCCGTGGCAGGTATTTTTCTCGGCGCGCTCCTGGCCAATCGCTTTGCCGGTCGCGTTTCCATTCCGGTGATGATGGCGCTGGGGTATGTGTTGATGATAGGCGCGGGGGCGGCGAACGTCGTCTATCACTTTTATTTCCCGCCCGCGATTCCCTGGTCGGTCGCACCGCTGTTTTTCTACACGCTCGGCATGTCGATGACGGCACCCGTGCTGACGCTGCTCATCATGGATTTGTTTCCGGCCATACGCGGCACAGTGGCATCCTGCCAGTCATTCACGCAGACCATGCTGGGCGCGGCGGTTGCGGGGCTGGTCGCGCCGTTCCTGGTGCATTCGGTGTTGTGGCTGGCGTTGGGACAGCTTGCGTTTGCGCTGATCGCGCTGGGGCTGTGGCTGGGCAGTCGTTATTATCATTACCAGCACATGCCGCCCGATGCGTCGGTGAATGCATGGGAGTCGATGGAGTAGATAGGGCGGGGCTTGCCCCGCGCCGTGAGAATTTCAAAGGCCGCACCGCGCGGGGCAAGCCCCGCCCTACGCCAAAGAAATTGCACGCCGCGCCGGAAACACCACCTCGAACACGCTGCCTCTGCCTTCCTCGCTGCTGATTTCCAGATGCGCCTGATGGCGGTTGGCGATGTGTTTGACGATGGCGAGTCCCAAGCCGGTGCCGCCGGTTTCGCGGGAGCGGCTGCGGTCAATGCGGTAGAAGCGTTCGGTGAGACGGGAGAGGTGTTGCGGGGCGATGCCGATGCCGTTGTCTTGCACGCTGAACACCGGATGACCGTTGCGCTCGAACCAGCGCAGCACGATTTCGCCGTCCGTTGGCGTGTAGCGAATCGCGTTGGAAACGAGATTGCCGAAGGCGCTGTGCAATTCTTCGAGGCTGCCGAGCAGGCCGTTTGGGTTTTCCAGTTCCAGTCGCAAGTGATGCTTTCCGCCGCTCAGCGATTGCCCTTCGCGCAGCAGGGTGCGCGCGAGTTCCGGCACATCGACGTTTTCTTCGTGCAGCGCGTTGAGCGAATCTTCCAGTTTGGACAACCGCAGCAGATCGTTCACGATGTGTTCCATGCGCCGCACCTGCTCGTCCATCAGTTGCAGCGCGCGGCGCGTCATGTCGTTTTCCAGACTGGGCATGTCCTGCATCGTTTCCACGAAACCGGCGACCACCGTCAGCGGCGTGCGCAGTTCGTGCGACACGTTGGCGACGAAATCGCGGCGCATGGTTTCCGCGCGTTCCAGGTGCGTGATGTCACGGCTGATCAGCAGATTTTTGTCGCCGCTGTAAGGAACCAACTGGATTGACAACACCATCGCGCCCTGACGACCGCCCCGCAACACCAGCGGTTCGCTGAAGTCACGCAGGGTGAGGTATTGGGCAAATTCCGGCTGGCGCACGAGGTAGGCAATCTGCTGGCCGGTGTCGCGCGCACCATCGAGACCGAAGTGCCGCTCCGCCAGCGCATTGCTCCATTCGATGCGATCCGCGCCGTCCAGAATCATCACGCCTTCCGGCAGCACCGACATGGCCTGCTCCATTTGCTGCAAGGCGGTGGCGTGGCGCTCCCTGTCCGAACGCGACAGCTTCATCATTTTGTTCAGGCGGGAAAAGGCCTCCTGCCATTGCCCCGATCCTTCCGGCGCGGCGTGCTGCGTCGGCGCGTCGAGCCAACGATTGAGTGCCGACAACTGCCAGCCGTTCCAGATCAGCATGACGATCAAAATGACAAGCAGCGCCAGCGCCGCAGCCAAGGGACGACCCGTCAGCGCCCAGACGAACAGGCCGGACATGACGAGCGTCAGGAGAAAGATCAGGGTACGTTGCCAGAAATCAGACACGGTTGGGATTCAATCAAACGAATGAAGCTGCATTATATGGGGCGGCAGGTAAAGTCCGCTCCCCTCACCCTACCCTCTCCCCGCAAGCGGGGAGAGGGGAAAAATCGCCCAATGTGGCGGAGAAAAATTCCCTCTCCCCGCTTGCGGGGAGAGGGCAGGGTGAGGGGAAAACAATCTACCCACTCGTCGAAAACCGATACCCGCTCCCCCGCACCGTCTGAATCAGCCGATCACAACCGGAGGGTTCCAGCGCTTGACGCAGGCGGCGGATATGCACGTCCACCGTGCGTTCTTCCACAAATACGTGGTCGCCCCAGACTTGATCGAGCAACTGCGAGCGGCTGTACACGCGCTCGGTGTGCGTCATGAAAAAATGCAGCAGGCGAAATTCCGTCGCGCCCAGTTCCACCGCCGCGCCCTCGGCGCTGACACGGTGCGTGGCCGGCGACAATTCCAGGCCGCCGATGGCCACTGTTTCGTCGCTCATCTGCGGCGCGCGACGACGCAACACGGCGCGGATGCGCGCCACCAGTTCACGCGGCGAAAACGGTTTGGTGATGTAATCGTCCGCGCCGGATTCCAGCCCCAGCACCTTGTCGCGCTCATCGGTGCGCGCGGTCAGCATGATGATCGGCACGTCGCGCGTGCGGCGGTCTGCGCGCAGGCGTCGCGCCAACTCAACGCCGCTGACGCCGGGCAACATCCAGTCCAGCAGGATCATGTCGGGAAGCGCGCGGCTGATCTGCGTCATCGCGCTGGCCGCATCGTGCGCCACAATCGCGCGGTAGCCGCACTGCGTCACGTTGAACGCCAACAGCTCCTGAATCGCCGGTTCGTCTTCCACCAACAGAATATTCGCCGTCATTTCACATCTCCATCATCGCCAAAGTGTTTTCGATGATATGAAAGAATTGTGACAGGAAAATGACAGGGAGCTGCCAGTTGTCCGTGCAAACCATCACCGTCATTCCCGCGAAAGCGGGAATCCAAGGACGTTGGAGTTGATGTTAATGTTTGCACTGCATGTCAAATAAAAGCGAAAGTCCTT
>JAITMU010000162.1 GCA_031277195.1 Gallionellaceae bacterium
GCAAGCACCCGTGCTGCCGTTCGACTTGCATGTGTAAAGCATGCCGCCAGCGTTCAATCTGAGCCAGGATCAAACTCTTCAGTTCAATCCATCTATTTGATACTACCTGCCTCTAAAGACAGGCGTCTCACTCAAAGCGAATCTTCTTTCGTTGCTTCGACTTCGTGTGAGTAACACTATATTAAAAAAGAGTTGCCAATCACCGCAGAATCACCCGCAATAACCAGCCCCACCGTGCATACCCACACTCGTCGGTCGTCTGAATTTTTAAAGAACAATCTGACTCGCTGCGCTTCAAACTTCTGGCGCGCGACACCGGGTTGATTTGGTTGCGGGGGCAGGATTTGAACCTACGACCTTCGGGTTATGAGCCCGACGAGCTGCCAGACTGCTCCACCCCGCGTCAGAGAAGCGAGACTATAGCGCAGTAAGGGCGGGGGTGTCAAATATTAGCTGGATTAGCGACTGGTTTGTGATCGTTAACTGGCAGCCAATTTCGTCGTTACGCGGCTTGTGCATTGCCCTCATATCCAAAATCCAGATAACCAAATCGCAATAAATGATTTCCGCCGCAAAGCCCTGCTCGCTATAGTCCGCGGCATTCATTTTCAGACGACGGATTGCCATGTCCCACGCCGCATCACTCACTCTGCCGCGCCGCCCTGCTCGATTCAAGGCGCATAGCGTCCTGCCCGGTTTCAATCTGGCACTGGGCTATACGCTGCTTTATCTATCGTTGAAGGTGGTGAGCAAAATCTTTTTCACGGTTTCTCCTGATTGATAATTTTTTCGCCGAAATCGACGACGCCTCGCACTGTAAAGACGAGGACTTCAATCAGGAACCAAGAAAAAATGCGTTGCTTATGCGGGGGAATTGAATAAGTAATTCAGACGGGGGAATAAGCGATTTCGTAGGCTGGGTGGAGCGTAGGCTGGGTGGAGCGCAGCGATACCCAGCAATCATGTGGATGGCAATGCTGGGTATCGCTGCGCTCCACCCAGCCTACGCGCCATCCGGTCTGCGCGTTGCCATTTCTGCCAACCTCTGCGCGTACTCCGGCTGGATTTGTTCCCACTGGAACCGCCAAGCCCAGTTTCCTTCCGGTTTGCCCGGAAAGTTCATGCGCCCGTCGCTCGGCAATCCCAACACGTCCTGCATCGGGAAAATCACCGTGTCCGCCACCGAAGCGGACAGCGCGCGCATCATTGTCCACTGAATGTTCTCGCCGTCGGTGTCGAGATAACGCTGCGCGAATTCGCGGACATGCGGCGGCGCGGACTGCCACCAGCCGACGGTGGTGTCGTTATCGTGCGTGCCGGTGTAGGCGACGGTGTTGGCAATGTAGTGGTGCGGCAGAAAATAATTATCTTCGTCATCGCCGAACGCGAATTGCAGCACGCGCATGCCGGGCAGATGAAATTCGTCGCGCAATTCCAGCACGTCGGGCGTAATCAGGCCGAGGTCTTCGGCGATGATGGGCAGATCAGGAAAGGCGCGCTGCACGGCGGTGAAAAAATCCTTGCCGGGACCTTCCACCCATGCGCCGGTCATGGCGTTGGGCGCATCCGCCGGAATTTGCCAGTAAGCGGCAAAGCCGCGAAAGTGATCAATGCGCACGCGATTCGCCTGCGTGAACGCATGACGCAGGCGCGCGAGCCACCAGGCGTAGCCGGTTTGCGCGTGCGCGTCCCAGCGGTAAAGCGGGTTGCCCCACATCTGACCAGTCTCGCTGAAATAATCCGGCGGCACGCCAGCGACGACCGCCGGACGTCCGCTCGCGTCCAGTTCAAACAATGCCTGATGCGCCCACACATCAGCGCTTTGTTGCGCGACGAAGATCGGCACGTCGCCGATGAGACTGATGCCGCGCGCGTTGGCGTAGTTTTTCAAACTGCGCCATTGGCGCGCGAAACACCATTGGCAAAATTTCCAGAATGCGATTTCGTTTGCGTGATCGTGTTCGGCTTGTTGCAACGCCGACGGTTCGCGGCCAGCCAGCGGCGCAGGCCAGGCATTCCAGTCGTGACCATATCCGCTCGCGGCGATCGCCATGAACAGGGCGTAGTCGTCCAGCCATGCGCGTTCAGTTTGGCAAAAGATTTCGTATTCATCATGCAACGCCGCACTGCGAGCATCTCTATGCAGCCCCTCTCCCCCCGCGGGATAACCAGCGACTTGCCCGCTTGCGGGCTTAGTCGAATGGCTAGTAGTTTCATCAGAGGGGTTGGGGAGAGGGGGTGAGGCGGCAGCGCCTTCTTCACCCTCTCCCCAGCCCTCTCCCCTCACGGGAGAGGGGGTGTTCGGCGCGAGGCTCGCTGACTCATTAAAAAAACGCCGCGCCGCGCGGCGCAGGCGTTCCTGCCGGAACTCGCCCACGCGCGGGTAATCCACGCGCTCATCCTGAAACGCGGGATCGGGAACCAGATCTTCGGCGACCAGCCAGCCTTGCGAGGCCAGCTCGATCAAGTCGATCAGCAGCACGCTGCCCGCGAACGCGGAACTGCTCATGTAGGGAGAATTGCCGGGACCGATTTCGCCCAGCGGCAAGATTTGCCAGCAGGTTTGACCGGCCTCCGCCAGCCAGTCGATGAAGCGATAAGCGTCAATGCCGAAATCGCCCGCGCCGAACGCGCCGGGCAAGGACGTGGGATGCAGCAGAATGCCACTGGCGCGTCGCATCAGGAAGCGCGCCTCATGGTGCCGCCCGATTCGGCTTCGCCGCCGCCGTGGCTGATCGGTTGCGTGAGGATCGGCGGCACTGGCAATTTCAGCAGTTGGTAGAGCCGCGTCAGATTGAGGCGGTACAGGCGATCAAAACTTTCCACCGACGGCCCCGGGTTGTAATCGCCGAACCACCAGAACCAGTCCGAACTTTCGCAGGACGCAAGCTGGCGTTCGGCGGCGCGTTGTTCTTCTTCGTTGAGGCGACCGCTGGCCATCACCAGGTCGTAACTTTGCTTCGCCACACAGAGCAAATCCCAGGCGCGATTTTTGTCCGGCGAACCGATCCAGGTGGAGAACGTGCCATACACCCAACTGCCCGCGACCACGCTGGAAAGCTCGCCCTCCTTGACCAGGCCAGCCGCATTCGCCGCGCGCTTGTCCAGATATTCGCCATACGTCGTCGAGCGAACGTCGGCGTGTTCCGCCAGCATGGCGTACAAATCGCTGAGGAAGTAATAGCCGTTGTACGGGTAGTATTCCCAGGCGTTTTCGCCGTCGAGAATGATGCTCACCACCGGCGTCTCGCCGTCTGGCGCTTGCTCGGCGATGGCTTCGAGTTGCGCGATGAAATGCAGCGCGGCATCCCGTCCATACCAGCGCGAATATTCAAAACCGATCAGGTCGGCGAGATGGTCGTCGCGGAAAAAACAATGAATGCTGCTGCCACTCGTACCCGTCATGCGATAAGGCCGGTACAGGTATTCCGAATGCGGCTGGTCGGCGCGCCCCGCGGCGTGCAAGGTATTTCCCAACACGGTTTCTCCGCTCGCCGCCCAGCGGCAGCCCTGCCCTGCCAGCAAGTCCAGCAAATCCGTCGATACCGCGCCTTCGGCAGGCCAGATGCCTTGCGGCGTGACGCCGAAGCGCGCGCGGTGGCTCTCGATCGCGGCAGTCAGATGCGCCAGCACACGATTGCGTCCGCCGGAATAGCGCGGCGAATGCGGCAAGCTGCAATCCGGCATGCTTTCGCGCGCACTGTTCAAATTCAGCAGCAACGGCGCCAGCGGATGACCATGCGGCGTGGCGGAAATTTCGATCTGCCCGCGCGCGGCCAATGCGCGATAACGCGGGATGACGCCGGTGACGAGTTCGCCGATCAGGTCGAACAGGCGTTTGCGGTCTGCGTAATCAAAACCGTTTGCCTTGCTCATCAGATTGACCACCAACTCGTTCTCGCGGCGCACGCTTTCGCCGCACCAGACGAGGTGATACCAGGTCAGCAAATCGGACAGATATTGCGTGGAAAGATAATCCGTCATCGCGCAGCCTTCCTGCTCCAGCATCTTGAACAGGTCGTGCAGCCGCTTGTAGCCGCGATACGGGTCGATCATCTTTTCCTGATCGCTGCGGAAGCAGCATTGCAGGATCAGGTCTCGCTCCGCTTGATCGAGGTCGCGCAGATTTTCGCGCGCCAGCAGGCGCAGCAGCGGATCACGAATCTCGCCGCTGGCGAATTGCTGCGCGTAGTCTTCGATCTGATCCAGCAGCACCGGCACAAAATTGATCACCGCCTTCATCCCCGGCGTTTGCTCCAGGTGATAAGCCATGTCGGTGTAATCCTTGATGGTGTGCAGATAGACCCAGGGCAGCACAAATTCGCCGGTGGCCGAGTCGCGGTAATCCGGCTGGTGCATGTGCCAGAGAAAAATCAGATCCAGGGGTTTTGACATTGAA
>JAITMU010000212.1 GCA_031277195.1 Gallionellaceae bacterium
GAAAGCGCACCCTCACCCTGCCCTCTCCCAGAGGGAGAGGGATGTTTACTTCCCTCTCCCTCCGGGAGAGGGATTGAGGGTGAGGGAACACTTTTCAATGCCGTATACAACCGCGTCAACGCGCCCTTCGCATCATCCAGATGCGCGTCGGAATAATTCAGCGGGCTGCGGTAGTGCGCGCGCAAAATAAAGAAGCGCACCACTTCGGCGTCGTATGCTTTCAACACTTCGCGTATCGTGAAAAAGTTGCCGAGCGACTTCGACATTTTTTCGTTGTCCACGCGCACGAAGCCGTTGTGCATCCAGTAATTCACGAACGCGCATTGGTGCGCGCCCTCAGATTGCGCGATTTCGTTTTCGTGGTGCGGGAACTGCAAATCCGCGCCGCCGCCGTGAATGTCGAAATGTTTCCCGAGCAATTCGGAACCCATCGCCGAGCATTCGATATGCCAGCCGGGGCGGCCTTTGCCCCAGGGCGAATCCCATTGCACTTCTGCCGGCTCGTCCGCTTTCGCGTGTTTCCACAGCACGAAATCGAGCGGGTCTTGTTTGTCGGAATCCACCTCGACGCGCTCGCCCGCGCGCAAATCTTCCAGCGATTTGCCGGAGAGCTTGCCGTAGCCCGCAAATTTACGCACCGAGTAATTCACGTCGCCGCCCGTTGCCTGATACGCCAGCCCGTTTTTTTCCAGTTGCGCGATCATCGCCAGCATTTGCGGCACGTATTGCGTGGCGCGCGGTTCGTGATTCGGACGCAACACGCCGAGCGCGTCGGCATCCTCGTGCATCGCGTCGATGAAACGCTGCGTGAGCGCATGGATGGATTCGCCGTTTTCCAGCGCGCGGCGGATGATTTTGTCGTCGATGTCGGTGATGTTGCGCACATAATCCACCGCGTAGCCCGACGCCATCAACCAGCGATACACCATGTCGAACACCACCATCACGCGCGCGTGGCCGAGGTGGCAATAGTCGTACACCGTCATGCCGCAAACGTACATGCGGACGTTGCCCGGATTGATGGGGATGAATTCCTGTTTGTCGCGGGTGAGTGTGTTGTGGATTTTTAGCATATGCGTTGTCTTTACTCCCTCTCCCTTGACGGGAGAGGGTTGGGGAGAGGGTGAAATGTCGAAGCGCCCCCACTCCCCTGCCCCTCTCCCGCGAGGGGAGAGGGGATGTGTTATCCCTTACCTTTCGTCCAGGAATCCTTGAGCGCAACCGTTCGATTAAACACCAACCTCTCTCCCGGCTTGTGATCGCGCCGGTCTGCAACGAAATAACCCAGCCGCTCAAACTGGTAGCGCGTTTCGGGCGCGGCGGTTGCAGCAAAGCTTTCCACCCAGCCTTGCACCACCGTCAGCGAATCGGGGTTGATGAATTCGAGAAAACTTTTTTCCTTGTCGGCGTCCGGTTCGGCAACGGTGAACAAGCGATCATACAAACGAATTTCGGCGGGCTGCGCGTGTTCGCGCGAGACGAAATGAATCACGCCTTTCACTTTGCGGCCTTCGGGATTTTTGCCGAGCGTGGCGTGATCGATGCTGCATTTGAGTTCGACGATTTTGCCGTCGGCGTCCTTCACCACTTCGTCGCAACGCATCACATAGCTGTGACGCAAACGCACTTCGCCGCCGGGGGCGAGACGCTTCCAGCCGGACGGCGGAACTTCGGCAAAATCATCGGCTTCGATGAATATCTCTTTTGAAAATTGCACTTCGCGGCTGCCAAATTCGGCTTGCTGCGGATGCAATGCGGCTTGCTGCGTTTGTGCGCCGTCGAAGTTGGTGATCGTCACTTTCAGCGGATTGATCACCGCCATCACGCGCGGCGCGCGCGCTTCGAGGTCGTCACGAATTGCGGCTTCGAGTTCGGAGAGATCGACGATGTTCGGGCTTTTCGACACACCGATGCGACGCGCAAATTCGCGCAAGCCTTCCGGCGTGTAACCGCGCCGCCGCATGCCGCTGATCGTCGGCATACGCGGATCATCCCAGCCATCCACGCGCTGCTCGTTCACCAGTTGCAACAGCTTGCGCTTGCTGGTGATGGTGTAATGCAGTTCCAGCCGCGAAAATTCATACTGGCGCGGATGGCAGGGCGCGCTGACGTTATCCAGCACCCAGTCGTACAGCGGGCGATGATCTTCAAATTCCAGCGTGCAAATCGAATGCGTAATGCCTTCCAGCGCATCGGAAACGCAATGCGTGTAGTCGTACATCGGATAGATGCACCAGTCGTCGCCGGTACGAATGTGATGCGCGCGCTTGATGCGGTAAATCACCGGATCGCGCAGATTGATGTTGGGCGAAGCCATGTCGATTTTTGCGCGCAGGGTGAGGCTGCCGTCGGCGAACTCGCCGTTTTTCATGCGCGCAAAGAGATCGAGATTTTCTTCGATGGCGCGATTGCGATTCGGACTTTCCCTGCCCTTCTCCGTCAACGTGCCGCGATAATCGCGCATCTGCTCCGGCGTCAGATCATCCACATAGGCCAGACCTTTTTTGATCAGCTCCACCGCGTAGTCGTACAGCGCCGGAAAATAATCCGACGCCCAGCGCACGTCGCCATTCCACTCGAATCCCAGCCAACGCACGTCATCCTGTATGGATTGCGCGTATTCCTCATTCTCTTTTTCAGGATTGGTGTCGTCAAAGCGCAGATTGCATGTGCCGCCGTAATCCCGCGCCAGCCCGAAATTCAGGCAGATGGATTTGGCGTGGCCGACGTGCAGATAACCGTTCGGCTCCGGCGGGAAGCGTGTGGCGATGCTGCGATGCTTGCCGCTGGCAAGGTCGCCGTCGATGATCGCGCGGATGAAGTTGGATGTGGGCGCTGCGTCGCTGCTCATGGCTGGTTGATCGCGTTTGAAAATCTGCGGATTTTACCCGAAAAGCCGCGCGCCGCCTGACCGCCCGGCTTATTTGATAGAATCTCGCCCCTATGTTTACCCATTTCCCCAAAACCGCCGCACTGCTTGCCAGCCTGTTTCTGTGCTTTGCCGCTTCCGCACAAGCGGGTGAAATTCAGGAGATTGACGCGCTGCTGAAACAAGGCCAGGCCGACGAGGCCTTGCAGCGCATTGACGCGTATCTCGCGGACAAACCCAAAGACGCGCAAGGCCGCTTTGAAAAAGGCCTGATCCTGACCCAGCAAGGCAAGGCCGACGAGGCCATCCGGATATTTTCCGATCTGACCGAGGACTACCCCGAACTGCCGGAGCCTTATAACAATCTGGCAGTGCTGTATGCGGGGAAAGGCCAATACAAAAACGCCAGGGACGCGCTGGAAATGTCGGTTCGCACCCACCCCGATTACCTCACCGCGCATGAAAACCTGGGCGACGTTTACGTCAAACTGGCCAGCGGCGCTTACGAACGCGCGGCGCAACTGAATCCCGACGACAAAAACACGCAGACCAAGCTGAAGCTGCTGAAGGAATTGCTGTCCGCGCCAACAGAATAAGGACTTTCCCATGACCCGATTTAAAATTTTCTCCGCGTTGCTGCTCGGCTCCCTGCTGTGCGCTTGCACGCCAACGCAAACCTCATCCGTTCAACACACTGCCCTACAGAAAGGAAACAACCCCGTGATCAAACTGCACACCAATCATGGCGACATCACCCTCGAACTTGATCCGGAGAAAGCGCCGGACACGGTGAAGAATTTTATCGACTACGTGAACGACGGCTTTTACAACGACACGATTTTCCATCGCGTAATCGGCGGTTTCATGATTCAGGGCGGCGGCATGGCATCTGGCATGAAGGAGAAAAAAACACGCGCGCCGATCAAGAACGAAGCGGCCAACGGCCTGAAGAATGAGCCTTACACCATCGCCATGGCGCGCACCAACGACCCGCATTCGGCCAGCGCGCAATTTTTCATCAACGTGGCGAACAACGATTTCCTCAATCACACCTCCCCCGACATGCGCGGCTATGGCTACGCCGTGTTCGGCAAGGTGATCGACGGCAAGGAAGTGGTGGACGCCATCAGCCGCGTCAAAACCCGCAGGAGCGGTTTCCATGACGACGTGCCGGTTGAGGATGTCATCATCACCAAGGCGGAAGTGCTGAAATAAGCCGGACATGCACACGCTGTTCATCTCCGACCTGCACCTCAGCGCGGATCGCCCGCACATCACCGGCATTTTTTTGCGCTTCCTGCGCGAAACCGCGCCGCAAGCGGAGGCGCTGTACATCCTCGGCGACCTGTTCGATTACTGGGTCGGCGATGATGACCTCGGCGATGCGCTGCACGAAGAAGTCACCGGCGCGCTGCGCGCGCTGGCTGACGGCGGCGTAAAAATTCATTTCATGCACGGCAACCGCGATCTGTTGATCGCGGAAAAATTTGCCGCCGCCAGCCAGGCCGCGCTGCTGCCCGACCCGACGCTGATTCATCTTTACGGCACGCCGACGCTGCTCACGCACGGCGACGCGCTCTGCACCGACGACACCGCCTATCAGGCGTTCCGCGCGCAAGTGCGCAATCCCGAAGTGCAACGCCAGTTTCTCGCCCGCCCGCTGGCGCAACGCCGCCAGGAAATCGCACAGATGCGCGCCGCCAGCGAAGCGGAAAAACGGCACAAGACGGCAGAGATCATGGACGTGAACGACGACGCAGTGAAAACGCTGCTACGCGAATACGGCTACCCACGACTGATCCACGGCCACACCCACCGCCCCGGATGCACGGTTTACCAGCTTGACGGACATGCTTGTGAACGCTGGGTGATGGGGGAATGGGGCGCGCGGGGGAATGCATTGCGCTGCGAGAGGAATGCGTGCCGGGCGATTGAGTTCGACTAGCGAAAACCTCTCATCAAGACAAATCCGGAAATCCTACTCGGCCTTTTCCACCACAGCCTCCGTCAACGGCGCGCAGCCCTTGCCCGCCGCCACGCCCTTGAGAAACGCTCTGCGTCCCGTGCCTGCGATGATGGCGGCAGTCACTTGGCGCGAGTGGCGTTCGGCGCCGGTGAGTTTGCGCACCCAACTGCGGAAGGGAATCACGTCCTTCGCCGTGCTGCGCACCGCGTCCACCGCCGCATCACCAAGTTCCTCCGCGCCGCGTTCGACAAGACTCACGTTGCTGTCGCCAGATGGCGCGTCGAGGTCTGCGCCCAGCACCGCATCGAGTTCCGCAATACTCGCCGCCAATGCGTCGCAATCGGTTTCCTCCGGCAGGGCGTAAGGCGCTTTGCGGGCGGCGGAAAGAATCGGCGGAATTTTGTCACGCACCAGATTGAGGTCATTCAGCGGCGTCACGACTGCGTGACCCAGTTCGTCGCCCAGATCGTCGTTGGAGCTGGAAGCGGTCGCGCAACCGGCGAACAGCAGCGACGCGATCAATAAAGTGAAAAATCTGGCGTATGTATGCATGATGAAACTCCCTTTTCCCTCGTCATTCCAGCGCAAGCTGGAATCCAGCCAATTAATAAAATCCGGCGCAGCCGGACACAAAAGGTTTTGTCTGCTGCGCAGGTTTGATATTTTTGCTGGATTCCAGCTTGCGCTGGAATGACGGCATATTTTTTGATGGCTGATTGTACACCTGCGACCTATAACACCACGCTCTTGACCAGCGCCATGCACAACAGCGTGTAACCCGCCGCGAGAATGTCGTCGAACATCACGCCGAGGCCGCCGTGCAGGTTCTCGTCGAAGTGCCGGATCGGCGGCGGTTTAACGATGTCGAAAAAGCGGAACAGCGCAAATGCGAACAGCGACCACGCCCAGCCTTCCGGCGTGAACAACAGCACCAGCATGAACGCCACGATTTCGTCCCACACGATGCCGCCGTGATCCGCCGCGCCCAGCGCGCGGCCGGTCTTGTCACACACCCAAACGCCGAAGGTGAACAAACAGGCCAGCACCGCGAGGAATTCCATGTCGGCCAAATGCGGCGACAGCAGCCAGAACAATGGAAACGCAACCAGCGTGCCCATCGTGCCCGGCGCGCGCGGAAACAGGCCGCTGCCGAAACCGAACGCGAGCAGATGCGCCGGATGGCGAAACAAAAAACGCCAGGACGGTTGCAGGTGCGATTCAGCGGAAGTGGTCATAACCGGTAGCTTTCATGTCGATGACGCTGCCGTCTGCGGCGCGCACGGCGCAGCCGTCGCCTGCTGTGATGACGCCGATGCGGGTCAGCGGCAGATTGAGAACTTTGGTTGCAAGCGCGGCGAGCCTGGCGCGGTTCGCGGGCGGCGCGGTGAAACACAATTCGTAATCATCGCCGCCCGCGAGCAGGCACCGCATTCCGACAGGCTGCGAGCAATGCGGGCGCAAGGCATCCGACACCGGCAGATCGGCGAACGCAATCTCCGCCGCGACGCGCGAACGATTCAGAATGTGGCCGAGATCAGCCAGCAAACCATCCGATACGTCAATCGCGCTGTTGGCGATGCCGCGCAGCGCGAGTCCCAATGCGACGCGCGGTTCAGGGCGGTGCAGCCGCGACGCGCAAGCGGCGAAATCCGGCTCGGAGAGCGTCGCCTCACCATTCAAATGCGCCAACGCCAATGCCGCGTCCCCCAGTTGTCCCGACACCCAGATGTCGTCGCCCACTTGCGCGCCATCGCGCCGCAATGCCGCGCCGCGCGGCGCTTCGCCCATCGCGGTGACGCACACATTCAACGCCCCGCGCGTGGTGTCGCCGCCGACGAGCGCCACATAAAACTGTTCCGCCAGCGCAAAAAAACCACGGCTGAATTCGCTCAACCAGTGTTCGTCCGCCTGCGGCAACGACAACGCCAGCGTCGCCCAACGCGGCGTAGCGCCCATCGCCGCCAGATCAGAAAGATTGACCGCCAGCGCTTTGTGTCCCAGCAGGAAGGGATCGGCGTCGGCAAAAAAATGCGTGCCGCTCACCAGCATGTCGGTGGTGACAACCAACTCCACGCCATCCGCCACGCGCAACAACGCCGCATCGTCGCCAATGCCAAGCGCGGTGCTGGACGTGGGGCGGGTGAAGTGTTTGGTGATGAGGTTAAATTCGGTCACATGTAATAGATTGATTTTCACGATTGTCCCTTCCCCTTCAAGGGGAAGGTTAGGATGGGGATGGGTGGCTCCAAAAAATTCAAAACAATTTCACCACAAATTACCCCATCCCCACCCTTACCCTCCCCTTGAAGGGGAGGGGATTGGAGATGCCGCCAATTTATCCAGCACCCCATTCACAAACTTGTGTCCATCCGTGCCGCCATATTCCTTGGCGAGATCCACCGCCTCGTTAATCACCACGCGATACGGCGTTTCGGGGTGCTGCGTCAGTTCATACGCGCCCAGCATCAGCACGGAAAATTCCACCGGACTCAGCTCGGCGAGATCGCGGCTG
>JAITMU010000209.1 GCA_031277195.1 Gallionellaceae bacterium
TTCAATCCGCCGAATGTATATTTGTACATGGTCACCCTCACAAATCAATGACTGTAATCACAAGCATGCCGCATTGCGGATATTCAGGAAACGCATACAGCCCAATTCTCGCCGCATACGCACCGCTCCATTCGACACACCAGCGCATCCGCATTCATCGCGTCAGGCTCCGGCTCCAAATGCAGCCGTCCGGATTGCAGAACTTCGTAAACTATCGCCGGCGTCGCCTTGCGTTCGCGCATACGCTGGCTCGCATGGCGCGTGAAAGCAACATTGACGGTATCCAGCGCGCAATGCTTGATATGGCGCTCTAGCTGTATCTTGCTTGGTTTTGCAGCCATAAAGATGCTATCAAAATGATAGGTTCGCGCAGTTTACGATAATATGGGTTTTGCGTGCAAGAAAACGCAGCGATTCAGCGAACATGCGCCAATGAGAATGGACTTATGGCTATTCGCCATGAAATCCGTAAACGGCTCACCCCTCGACAACCGCCGTTGTCATCGCGGTGCCAACAGCTTTTGCAAAAGGCAGAATGCCTTGCTGAAAAACCTGGCTTGATGCGGGATCAACCATCGCCAGAAAGACGGCTGGATCGATCGGCTCGATGAAACGGCCAAGATCGCCTGACAACCAATGCGGCCCCCAAGTGCGGTATTCAGCCTGCAACGACTTGAGTGCCGGATATTGCGCCAACGCTTCATGCGCCCGCGCCTCGGTCATCGCCTCAGGCTGCCAGGTCTCACCCTGCCGACGGCAACGCACCAATCCGACATGCAGATTAAAGGTCGCCAGATTCACATACAGCAAGTGAACCGGATCGCCGAAATCAAAGAAAAGACCGAACACCTGCTTGGATGAAATTTTTGGATTCTTATCGACGTTGTTGTACCACCGCCTGCAAAAATCGGGGGTGGCCACGTAGCGCGTCCACGCGGTTTCAGCTATCGCTTTGCTGACATCGCGCATGCCTGCCGTATCCACCAGCAGATGGCTAATTGCCGCAAGGAACTGTTCAAGCAGATGCCCCCGATAGGCGGCGTAATTCGGATATTTCGCCACCGCCGATTGATAGTACGGGTAGGGTGTGCCGTGTGAAGCGCTGGCGATGGAGGTACCCGTGCCACGCTGCACGGCCTCATACACTTTCAACAGACGGTAGTCCGCCGCGCGCGGATGATCGCCGATCACCACAGCGGGCGGAGCCACTCCATGCACGAGTATCTGGCGAATCCGGTCAGCGACACGGCCAAGATACAAATAAGCGCTGCCGATGATGAACAGCAAATCGCCGGGCTGAACGTCAGCAACCAGCGAGGCCGTCAATTCGTCGAGATCGTTGCTGGTCAAAACAGGAGGATGATCCAGGCGTTCGTGTACATATTCGATGTAATTGCCGGTGGTGTAGAGTCGGTCAATCGGACTATGGTTGATGAGTTCGGCAAGCTGATGGTGCGCTTCCTTCGTCCAGTCGCTGTCGCGCAACACGGAAATACCGCCGACCAGCGCGATCACGCGCCCTTTCCCCGGCTTGAAGTTGGGAAGATCGCCAAACGCCGAGCGCATGCCGGAAATGCCGCCGCGCCGACTCTGATCGTAAAAAAGAATTTCGCCGTCTTGCTTGGGCAAACGCACAAGCGCCCCCATCGTCTCGAAGGGCTGAATGCTGGCGTAATCCGCAGCAGCGCGACGAACATCGAAACCACTCCGCTTCACCGTCAACAGCACGCCCACACTGGCAAGCGGCGCGTGTTGCTGAACCAGCGGCAGAAAATAACTCAGGGTTTCGTCGTCAATGCGCGCCTCGATCTGCCAGCCCAAACGCTCCACATCAAAAGTCTGCGAGAGTAATTGCGCAGCATCTCCGGCTTGGGTTCCATAGCCAATAATGCGCGCATTCGGCTTGCGCGCAAGAATGGCTTCACGCAACCCATCAGCATAGGGATTCGCGGTGTTGATGATGCACAATCCATCCTCGCGCAAACCGACGACCACCGAAGATTTTGCATGCAGCAAGCTCTCCATCGTCTTGTGCATATCCATGTGGTTGGGGCCGATGTTGGTGAACAAACAGAGATCCGGGCTGACCATGAGCGCGCGATCCACACGCAAAGCCTCGTCCCCTCCAACTGACACTTCGCTGATCTCCACACGATCATCCACATGCAGCCCAGCCAGCGAACGCAAAACAGGCACTTCGGTATTGGCGCTGTTGCGCACGCCGTGGGCGCGCGTCTGAAAATTGAGCAGATGATGCAACTGCACTTTTGCGCCCGTCTTGCCTTCCGTTCCCGTAATCAGAATCGTAAGCGGCGCCAACCCCTTGCGAACACCTATCGCCACGGCCTTGAACGCTTCATAGCCATCCTTGACCACACACACAGGCACCGGCCAGTCCGCAGCATAGGCGGGATGATCGACCACCAGCGCGCGCGCGCCCTTGTCGATGACTTTCTGCAATTCCTGGCGCACGTCCTTGCCTTCTTTTTCCCATTGGGCGATTTCCAGCGCGAAGTAGAGGTTGCCGCTGCGGAACGTGTTGTAAGTGCCCACGCTTCTGAAACGCAAGGTATCCGGGCAGCTTGTCTGCCAATGGCCGCCGGTATATTTGATCAGTCTTTCGGGCGTGAGAAAAAGTTCATCGCGAGTTGCGGCGGTTTCGTTTGACATGCCTTCTCCATACGCCTGAATGCGCGCGACGAATTCGCGCGACATGTCGGCAAATTTGCGCTGATCCTCCGCACTGGAATCATCAATGGAATAGCCGTAAACACTGGCCTTCGGGTCATGCAGCAGCATTTCAAAAAGCGCCATGCCCTTGTGAATCTCCCCTATCCATTGATCCAGCGAATACTCGCCATCGAGATTGGGATTCTCCAACAGCGTCGGCGTGAAATCGTAGTTCAGCAAAAGCTGCGTCAGCAGCACGCACGCGAAAGTGCGGCAATTACCGTCGGGAAAGGGGTGCAGCAACTCCAACTCGCGAACCACCAGCGCGATGGCGCGAAGTTGCGCATCGGGGTTGGCAGCTTGTGCCATGCTGGCGTTAAAACGATCAACAATGTCCTGGACGCGATGCGCGAATTGCATCTGGATGCGCTGCTTGATTTCGTAAAACTGAACGATTCCGCGCTTCTTCTCCAGTGCAGCCTGTTCCTCTGCATCCAGAATGGGATACCAGTTGCGGTAATTCAGCTTGCCTAACGTGTGGATGGCCTGCATGACAGCTTCCGCATCGAGTTCCTCGGCAGGCAGGCTCCACGCTTTATTGTTGAAAACAGGCGTACCGTCGCCCCGGCGCATGTCGAGAATCTCGCGTATGTTTTCCAGCGTCGTGGTTTTCGGAAAGAACGGCATGCCCGAATTCAGAAAACGCAAGTCGCCCGGCGAACTCTTGGGATTCTTCGTCCGCACGCCGAACATGCAGACCTTGTGCAACTCCATCAGATACGTCGAGTGCAGACCGCCGGTCAGATCGAAGTGATCCATCATGTAGGTAAATCCATCGAGCAAGGCCTGCACAGAACCTTGCTCGCCGGCTTCATAGCCAACCCAGCCCTTGTACTTGCGATGAAAGCGCCCGTCAACGAACAGGCGAAAGAGTTGAGCCGGATCAAACTGCTGCAATAAATGAACGGTGGACATATCTGTTTCTCTGAGGCCTGGGACGCACTGCCAAACCGATTGAAAATCACACAGCCCTGAATTATACGCCCTCCGCGCTGCCGGAATCCTCCTCCAGATTGCCGCAGGCAATCAACTGCGCTTCAAGATCGCCAAGCATGGCAAAGACTGCCGTGTAATTTTTACCGGCGATCAATTTTCTGAACCCCTCAAGCCGCGCAACCAGCGTCGCCTCATCCACAGTGACACCCCGCAACACAGGGCGAATACTCGCCGCCTCCGTCAACATCTGCTGTTGCTGCTCTCTGGTTTGCGAGCGGAAAGGCCAGTCGATGCCGAAGGGCTCAAGCCGCCAGCGCGTCCAGTTGCCGATGATGATTGCGCCTTCCCGATCTTGCGCCAATTGCCGTTGCGACAATGCGCCGAGCGTCACCTGCTCCGGCTGGCGATCCACCCAGCGCAACACAACCGGCCAATTTTCCTGCAAACGCTCGCATATTCCCTGCGCCTGCGGAGTGGATGCCAGTTGACGCAGAAACGCCCAATCCATCTGCGACAGATGTTGTCCCAGCCGGATGTTCGTCCGGTTATAGCGGTCAGCCAGGTCTGCGGGCACTTCGCAACAGAGCAAGCTCCGTCGCAAGCCCAGCAGCAACGGCTGCTTGATCGCCGCCTGAGGGTTAAGCCAGTGATGCCCTTTTGACCATTCGTAAACCAGAACGAGATGGTCATGCACCTGATTTTCTCCGAGGAGTTTGGGCGCAGGCCAGTCAGGAGCCGCATGACGCAGCAAGTTGCATTCATGCCGTCCGATCTCGCGGATGTCCTTATGGAACACTTTAATCAGCAGCGCGCGATCTTGTTCTGGCTGCGGTGCGTCCATCACGAGATGAAGCATCTTGCCCTGATGCGCCCACCGCGTCGCATCCTCGCGCATCTGAAAATTTTCCCCATCGTGAGCCGCCAACAACGCTGGCAGCCAGGTGTCGCGCACGTCGCGCCGCGCAAGTCCGGCAAAGTCATCATCCTGCGGTTGGGCGGGCGACAAGGGCGTATCCGCGACGAAAAGCGCCTCGACCCGCGCTGCTCGCGGAAGCAGGAACGCCATGTTTCCCTGTAGCGCAACGAGACAAGCAAGTATCTGGCGACTCAGCAACAGGCTGGCAAAAACACCCCAGTAATGCGGCAAGCCGCCGTGCCAGGCGCGGTAAATGACATACGCAACCAGCAAGATAAAACCCGTTCCCCACCATGCCTTGCCTCGAATTTCCGCAGAAACGATCGCGTTCCATCTTTTCTCAGGCCGCAACATCACAACCGCCAAACCTGCGACAACGGCATAGGCAACCAGCACCCAAAGCAATTCCAGAAAGAGGAACGCCACTGCGGCGGCGGCCAGCAGCAACCATCCGAGCATGGAATACAGCTTCAGCAAGCGTACAAGAAAAGGCGCTGCCTGATTACGCACCTCATCCGACAAACCGGTCTTGTCGTGCAATTCCAGAATCCGGCTCGCCGCCTGCCGTCCGCGTCTGGCGTTGACGGCTTCTGCAAACAAATGCAACGCAAAACAGAAAACAACCAGCGCCATGAGCGCCAGCACGGCAGTCGTAGGGCCATAGCCCTCGAAAAGCCAGGCGACACGGGGCGGCACCTGATTGAGCATCAGCCCCGCGAGAATGCTCCAGGGCAACAACAACGCCAAAAGCAACGCGATTTGGGACAAGATAAAAAATACGATGTACAGAAACAGCGTGCCCGGAATCAACCGGATCAGCACACGCCACAGACGCGCGACCCAGCGGACGGCATGAAGCAACCCGTGCGGCTGCGCCGAACCGGAACGAAGCGCGGCTTGGGTCATGGCGAAATCCGGCGATCAGGCATCCTGCACCCCCGGCCGGCCTGCTTCCACAACAAAATCCGCCTGCGTGGAAAAAACCGAATCTTGCCGCACCGGATGCGACGTCGCGCGAAGTTCACACTGCATGCGCTCGGGAGTCAATTCGACATACGCATACCCGCGCTCGTCACCGCGTGCGTGTTTCACGTCGGGATTATCGCGGCGCAGGCGCTCCATCGACGCCCGACTCGATCCGCTCGACGAGATCGAAGTGCAGACAAATTCGCTGGCAATAACGGGCGAGTCCGGGTCGTTTGGTCGCACTCGAAGGTTTGCCGCCACATGCCGGTGCACGTCGCCGCCAAGCACCACGAGATCACCCACTCCCGCGTTGGCCACGCCCTGCAAAAAACGACGGCGCGCTTCAGGATAGCCATCCCAACCGTCCGTCCAGACCTTGCGACCTTCGGGCGTCTCAATGCCGGTCGCGCTCATCTGCGTGGATTGGCCGATGAGCTTCCATCGCCGCGTCGAGCCCGCAAGCCCCTGATCAATCCAGCGTTCCTGATCTGCGCCCAGCATTGTGCGCGCCGGATCGCTCAGTTCAGCGCACGCCGTCTCCCGCAACGAGCGATTGCTGTCGCGCTTTGCCCCGGGACAAGCATGATGGCTGCGGTACTGTCGGCAATCCAGCGTCCACAGTTCCGCCAAACGCCCCCAGACATAACGATCATGGATGCGCATGGATGCACCCTGCGGTGGCAGCGCAAGCGGCATGTGTTCAAAATAAGCCTGATAAGCCGCCGCGCGGCGGCGCAGAAAAACCGCAGGATCGGTGTAAGCGGGGTCGCGATCATTCGCGTAATCGTTGACGACTTCGTGGTCGTCCCAGGTCACGATCCACGGATGCGCGGCATGTGCCGCCTGCAAGTCTGCGTCGCTCTTGTAAAGCGCGTGACGAACGCGGTATTCATCCAGTGTGTGAGGAGGCCGCGCGCCGTGCCTGCGCACCAACGGCGCAGAAGCGCCGCCTTCGTAGATGTAATCGCCGACAAACAGCACAAAATCCAGATCGCGCCCTGCGATTTCCCGATGTGCGGTGTAGTAGCCCTGCTCGTAATGCTGACACGACACCAGCGCGAAGCGCATGCGCTGCACGGCGGCGTCCTCGGCGGGCGCAGTGCGCGTGTGGCCGACTGCGCTCACCGCATCGCCACAGGTGAAGCGATACCAGTAATCGCGCTGCGGCTGCAAACCTCGCGCGATCACATGCACGCTATGCGCACGCGACGCATCTGTCACGGTCTCGCCGCGCATGACGGGTCGGCGCAACTCCGCATCGGCAAAAATCTCATGCTTCACCGGGAGCGCCGAACCGCTGATCGCAGCATCGGCCAGCGAGGGCACCAGCCGCGTCCACAGCACCACGCTGTCCGGCCGCGGCTGACCACTCGCCACGCCGAGCGCAAATGGATTCGACATCCAGCGCGGCGCACTCTGCGGTCGCGCCCATAACGGCGCAGCCATGCCTGCGAGCGCCAACCCGATTGCGACACGGTGAAATTCCCTGCGACTACCACTAAATTTTTCGCTCATATGTTGCCGTGCCAGCCAATTCGACGAACCGCTCAATATCTATATCTGCCGGATGCCATTGCGAGATAACGCCCGTTTCCACTTTTTCCTGCAAGGCATCCAGAAAATCTCCCGGTCGATCAAAAGGCATGTCAGCAAAATCGGTGAATTTGTAATTCCACCAGCCAGACTGCAAATATCTTTCACACAGCTCCGGTGAAAAGCGGTATCTCACCACTTTCGCTGGAACACCAGCGACAATTGCACAAGGCGGCACATCTTTGGTAACCACCGAGCGCGCGGCTATCACCGCGCCGTCTCCAATCGTCACGCCTCTGGCAATAAGAACCTCCGCCCCTACCCATACATCATTGCCGATGGTGATACGTTCCTTCCTGCTTGGCGATGGTATGGCAGGAAACACAATCCCTGCATCCTCAGCCGCCAGCTTGTGCAGCGAAAAAGATCGGTCATACGTGAAGGCGCTCGATGAGATGCGTTCATAGGGATGGCGATACCCCATCACCTTCACACCATTGGCTATAGAGCAATACCTTCCCGCCTTTATCAAAGATGACAGCTCGCTATTCGTGTACGAAAAAACATCAAGGCTGGCCAAAATATTTCCAGCATTGAACGATGTGTAGGGTCTCAATTGAACCCCAGCGGGGATTTTTATGATGCCGCCATGAAACGATCTTTTTTGATTCGGATTATTACTGAAGAATATCCGGTTCTGCGAAAACGCCTGAATCAGCTCATCGCTAACCTGCAATTCAATCGATTTATTCATTTGTTCGCTGCCTGATCCGCATCTGTAACTCGTCAGCGCACCTTGGTCTGCTTCACAAACTGCTTGATGCGTTCGTAGTCTTCAACATAGTCCACCTCAGCCCAGAATCGCCCTGCTATGTCCTTGACATACACGTCCTTGCCTTCATCCACCGTCCGGTAGATGACATCCTCCCACCAGCAGTTGTAGTCCTCGGCAGCCACGGCCTCAATGATCCGCTGCCGGAATCCCACCAGATAGTCGCGGTCAAGTTTTGCGATGCCCACGTACTCGCCCGTCGTTTCCTCGTTGCCGAGTTGCTTGCCATACTTGAGCAAGCGCCCATCGCTCCATTGAAACCGGTAGTCCGCTTCCTCGATGCGAGTGCTGTCGCTGAGCATCAAGGGCGAACGGTCATCGCTCAATAATTGATCGAGTACGGAATCTTCCATGAACACATCACCGTTCATGATCAACAAGTCATCCCCTGCGATGAAATCCCGCGCAAACCATGCTGACGAAATCGAATTGGCAACACGGTAAAAAGGATTGAAATAGCGCGTGTACTGGAATCCTTCCAGAGCCTGAAGGATGAATTTTTCCTGATACCCCGTCACAACAGCGATATTCGTAATGCCCTTGCGATTGAGGAGTTCCATCGTCCCTTTGATCAGCGGCTTGCCATCGACTTCGACGCAACATTTGGGCTGGTTTTGAAGATGCCGACTGATGCGGCTACCCACGCCGGCAGCCATGATGAGTACTTTCATTTGCTTTCCCCCAATACATCCATTAGTGCGTTGACGATAAAGTCAGCGTCTTGCAAATCTTGAGCGCCCATATGCGAAACCCGGAACACAATGTCGCTCAACTTCCCGCCGTTCGGTGCCACCACGCAGCCATGCCGGGATTCCAATTCGCCAACCACCCAGGGTGCCGGTATCTCATTGGTCAATTGCAAGGCCGTCATGGCATTGGGCATATGCGCCGAATAGGGTACAAGCGGCAACTCCGCGATGCCCATGCGAAAGCGGGCAGCCACCGACGCGGCGCGCTGCCATTCCGTGTTCAAACCCTGTGAATGCAGTTGCGTCAACCGGTGTTGTAGCTGCAGGATGATGGAAATGGCCGGCGTGAACGGCGTTTGGCCGCGCTCCCCTTCATGCAAATGAGAACCGAAGTCCAGATAGTACGAACCACTGGGATGCACCCGCTCAAGTGCGCGAGGCGACAGCAGCACCATCGCCAAGCCCGGCGGCAACGCCAATCCCTTATGCGATGAGATGATCAGTACGTCAATGTGTTGGGCTTGCATGTCCAGCGGGTCGCTCACGAACAGGCTGATGGCATCAACAATGTGCAAAGCTCCGTGACGACGGCACCAATCTCCGGTCGCAGCCAGATCGTACAAATGCCCCACGCTGGTCTCGTGGGCATTGACCAGCAGCGCATCGACATCCCGCAATTCCGACAGTGCGACACCATCGGAGAGCGGATCCCGGTCAACTTTTAATTCCTGCACGGGAACGCCGTGCACAGCGCAAATCTCCACGAAACGCTGACCGAAACTGCCACCGTTGACGATGCCCACAGAACGGGCTGGCGTCAGGAGGTTCATCACCGCCGCCTCCATCGCCGCCGTCCCGGATGCTGTTAAAAATGCGACTCGACTACCCGATGGCGCATTGGCCAGTTCGAGCAGCTTCGTTTCGCAATCAAGAACAACCTCGGAGAAGGCGGCATTACGAAAATAAGGCGTTTGCATGCCGCCGATTTCCAGAATATCCGGTGCCATCTGAACCGGACCCGGCGTGTAGATGCGCTGACGGTGTTGAGAAGAATACATGGAACGCTCTCTTGAAATTTATATCATCAATCAATTCGGAAGCGGGGATAGCCCCGGATTCACTTCCTCGCTTCTGCGCCGCAATGTTTGCACGAATGACTCCAGCTCCTCATTCCTCGCCTCCGACTGATTCGCCTGAGCATTGATCGCCGCCAGAACAGCGCGAAGAATGGCAGCGTTATAAGCTGCGCTTTGCTGATCGGCTTCGTGCCAGGAATAGGACTGCCATCCTTCCTGACGGGAAACTTGCAGACTTTCTTTCCCGAGTTCTTCCAGTAATGCCCTCATAAAGGATACGCCATGCAGGACATCATCTCCCACAATGGGCGTTCCATCCAGATAAGTCATCGCCTGAAGATCGACAGGAAGGCGTAAACGCCCAACCGGATCCAGCAGAACCGCGAGACGATTCCATATCCCTCCCGCCGCGTAAGTCCGTCCCAGCAAACGCTGATCCAGCGCAACCTCATCGGCGGGCAAAAGCTGTTCGGGCGCTTGGCCGCTGCGTATCGCGTATTCAGCCCATCTCGCGGTTCCCTCCGTAAACCAGCGCACCTTGAACATGCTGTAGCCGTATTGGTACAGGTGAAATAGTTCGTGCGTCGGCGAGACACCTTGAACAAGGTTGTCACGATGCAGATTGATCCGCAATACGCAGCGGTTCTTTCCGTCTGGAACGTCTGCGTAACTGGACACCTCGTCAAAGGCGCTTCCCCTGCCTTTACCTATATCCGCAAGAAAAACATAGATGGCGCTGGCATGAGCATAACGCGCTTGCTGCAAAGGGTGTCGCAACTGCATCACATCGGAAAATAATTTTCTGGCGGCAACCAGTTGCGCCGCCACATCCTCCACACTATCCGGGACGTCGTTGGCGTTGCGATCCGTGCGGTCAGGAAGCGCCTGCGATCCTGTCAGCGCGTAGAAAACATGAAATTCGTCACGCACAAACACATGCTCCATTTGCGAGTCAATTTTGTTATGCAGCGCCTTGCAGACGGTTGCCGTCTCCGGGGATGCCACAACCGCCTGCCCCGGCAAAATCGCCACGAGAGCAAACGCAAACACCGATGTCAAAAATTTTCGCGCTGTCAATCTCAGGTTTCCCAAAAATCATGCCCCTTCAAGCGGTTCCCAGGGGTTGATCAAAGGAACGCCGGTTCTTGCGAAGTCCTCAACGTTGCGCGTTACAACCGTCATGCCATGCACAAGTGCGGTGGCGGCGATCAGCGCATCCCGCTCGCTTTGTTTATCGGGGGCATGGAGTTTGGCGCATCGCAACGCAACGGCGGTATCAATGGGTAACGTCCGCGTGGCGAACTCCGGCAGGACGTGTTGATTTAGCCATGAACGCAGCATCACGCCTTGTGTCGCGTCTTTGCGCTCCTTGAGCAGGACGCCGAGTTCCAGTTCCATGATGACGATGGACGATGTGAAAAGTACGTCGGCATCGACGCTTTCAGACCAAGCCGCCACGTTCGGATCGGCTTTGCCAAGCCGCACCTTGCGCAACTCGGAAATGACGTTGGTATCGAGCAGATACATGCTCAATCGAAATTTGCCGGTTTCAAGCCGATGATTGCGCGCGGCGGGTCGAACTCAATGTCGGCAACCGCTGGCATCGCCAGCGCGTCGGCGATGTTGCGCGTTTGGCCTGCCAAGCGGTGATAATCCTTGATGGTTAGCAGCACATGCGCGGGTTTGCCGCGATCAGTGATGAACACCGGCCCGCTCCTTGAGGCTTTCTTTGCCTTCGAAACGTCTTGGTTCAGCTCACGGCTGGATACGGTTGTAATGGTCACGACAGCACTCCTTATGAATGTAGGAACGTTACTACACCATGTGGCGACTTGCAAGCGGCTGGTGGTCGCTCCTCATCGCGGAGCGGCGCGCCTTTGACGAAGTGATTTACGAGGCGATGATCTGTTCCGTCATTCTCCACCTCGTCATTCCCCGCCTCGTCATTCCCGCATGGGTTTGGCGGGAATCCAGTGGCTCACCGCCCTGCAAAGCAGGGCTGAAATACAAAAACAACGCCGCTGGATTCCCGCCAAACCCACGCGGGAATGACGGGGGAATTATGAGTTAAACAGGTAACTCCCGATTCTCGCTCAGGTCGGCACATTCCCCGCGTTAGCCAGCAAATACTTCCGATACGCCACATACCCCGACAGATAATGCTCCACATCATCAATCCGCACCCGAAACGCGTGGTGGCGGATGAAGAAGCTGCCGACGATGGCGGAAGGTTTGGCGTAGAACATGGCCAGTTCCGGCCAGAAAAAGCCGTTCAACAGGTAGTGCGCGCGCTTTTCCAGGGCGTAATAAAACTTCTCGACGTCCACTGTTTGCAACAGTTCCGGATGTTCGGTTTTGAGGCGCGTCACCATTTGCTCGGCGGCCATCATCAGTTCCAGCAGGGTCGGGAAAGTGGTGATCCGCTGGATCACGAAGTTGAGATAACCGGCGAAATTGCGTATTCCGAATTCAAAAAATTCCGGCTTGGGGCGGTATCGCGTCAGCGCGTTGGTGGCGTAACTGAGCCAATGGTCGTGCGCTTTCCAGTAATCTTCCTTGATAAATATGCCGAACATGCGCTCAACAGCATCTATCCATCGCTCATTATTCGCCAACTCATACAATCTCATCAAACTGAACGCCGCTTCTCCGGCGTAATAAATGATGCGGAATTCCGCTTTTACATCCAGCGCGGGGTAATTCAAGACGTGAATTAACATGCCGGTTTCGGGGTTTCGCATGTGCAATATCCCCGCCGCCAATTCGTCAAGTAGCGGCAAATACTGCTCATCTCCGGTTATCTGCGTATATTTCACGAAGGCCAACACGGAAACGGCATTACCGCCCAGTTTGATCTCGCCGTTGATGTCCACCAGAAAAGCGGCGCGTTCGCCGGAGGGGAGTTCGACTCGTTTAATCAAGGTATTCGCCAGATAGGCGAGGCTGCGGTCTATGCCTGTTTTGGTCGCTTCGTCGCGGGTGACTTCCCAACCTTCAAGCATCGCATACACCGAGCTGGCGTGACGCAGGGTGTTGTAGGTGTCGATTTCACGGTTGAAACAGGGGAACCAGCCGTAGCGGAATTTGCCTTCGTCGTTGACCTGCGTGGCGAGATAAGCGCTGCTGGAATGAATGAGATGCTCCACGTCGCCCAGCGTCAATTTTTCGATGATGCGCCGCCCCGCATCGTCCGGCGGCGCGATCTTGTCCATGCTGGCGCGCGCACCCATGTCCAGCCCGGGGCCGGCAAGCCGGTGAACCGCGAGGTCTTCGCCCACGAACAGGCCGCGCGCCGAGAACATCCACACCGCCTTGTCGTCAGCGAAATCCAGCGCCGTGATTCCGTGCCGGGCTTTCGCGTAACGCAGGAAATTATTGTCGTTGACGACGCAATGCGCGATTTCGCCGCCCTTGTACAGCATCGCGTTGCCGTTCAATTCGGTTTCGAGGAAGGCATTGCCGAACGCGGCATCCAGCGAAATGCCGAAGCGGAAATAATTGCGCTTGGTCGAGGTCAGGCGCTTGTTGAGTTCCGCCCAGTTCATTTCCTCGATGGCATCTACATGGTCAATGCGCAGCCAGCGAACATCCAGACTGCGCCGCTGCACCGACTCGCGGATTGCCGCCACCCCTCTTTGCCAGGCTTCATCCAGCGTCGCGCCCCGCGCCGTGACGACGCGCGCGCGGCTTTCGCCGTCGCTGATCGAGAAAAACAGGGTGTAAGGCGTGCTGCGCCCCGCCACCGGCTCGGCCACGCGGCGCAGTTCGGGGAGAATGGCGGTGAAATAGAGTTCGAGTCTGTTCTTGTTAGACATTTCTTTTACTTTCAATAGACTATCTATTATCAGGGCGATTGGCACCCGGCCAATTTGTCAGAAAACATGCGTCAATGTGTGATAGTGTAACCGTGTTGCCCCGTCCGGGACACCCGCCGCGCGGCGTCCCGAAAGACGGCAACGCCATTCCCCATTCTTACGGAGCCTGTTCTCATGCTGAATTTTATCTGGACGTTCTTCATCGGCATTATCGTGGGTGTCATCGCAAAATGGATCATGAATTTCGACGGCCTCGGCTGGATCATGACGGGGATACTCGGCATCGTCGGCTCCTTCGTCGGCGGATTCATCGGTCAAATGTTCAATAAATCCGCCAGCAAAGCGCCGGTCAGTCCGGCGGGTATCTTGATGTCGATCGTGGGCGCAGTGGTCGTGCTGGCGATTTGGCGGGCGTTGAATTAACCTCCCTCTCCCCGCTTGCGGGGAGAGGGCTGGGGTGAGGGGCGCGGTTTTCCTCTCCCCATCTTTCCCCTCACCCTACCCTCTCCCCGCAAGCGGGGAGAGGGAATATGTGTGCCTCACCTCGCCGTCAACTTCGCATACTCCAACACCAGCCACTTCGCTCCCGCGTGTTTGAAATTCACCTGCACCTGCCCGTCTCCGCCGCCCGTCAAATCCAGTACGACGCCTTCGCCAAATTTCTGATGAAACACGCGCTGCCCCACCTGCCAGGGCGATGAATTCGTCGCCGCCGCATTGCTGATTTTTCCCTGCGCCGCTGGGAAAGCATATCCTTCTCCGCGCATGGGCAATCGCGGCGTCAGCCAATGCAGCAGTTCATCCGGCAGCTCGCGCAAAAAGCTCGAAGCGATGCCGTAATTCACCTGCCCGTGCAACATGCGACTCTGCGCGAAAGTGAGATACAGCCGCCGCCGCGCGCGGGTGAGGGCAACGTACATCAGCCGCCGTTCTTCATCCAGACCGTCTTCGGTGTTGACGCTGTTCTGGTGCGGGAACAAACCTTCTTCGAGGCCGGTGATGAATACGGTGTGAAACTCCAGCCCTTTGGCGGCGTGTACCGTCATCAGGTGCAGTGCGTCGGCATCCGCGCCCGCTTGATGCTCGCCCGCTTCCAGCGCGGCATGAGAGAGAAAGGCGGACAAGCTGTCGTCCTCGCTTTCCTGCACAAACATCGTCGCGGCGGTGATCAGTTCGTTCAGGTTTTCCAGCCGCTCCTGCGCTTCGCGCTGCTTGGCGCCGGTTTCATTCTGATAGTGCGCGCTCAACCCACTGTGCTGCAACACATGCTCCACGATTTCCGGCAGCGGCAGATGCGCAACACCGCGCATGGTCTCCATCAACGCGACGAATGCCGCGACCTTGCCGCCCGCGCGCGCCGCCGCTTCCCACAAGGTTGAGTTGTGCAGACGCGCATTCTCCTGCAACTGCTCGACACTGCGCGCGCCGATGCCGCGCGTGGGAAAATTGATGATGCGCAACAGCGCGCTGTCGTCGCCCGTGTTTTCCAGAAGGCGCAGATACGCGAGCGCATGCTTGATTTCCTGCCGCTCAAAAAAGCGCAGCCCGCCATAAACGCGATACGCCACGCCCGCCGACACCAGCGCGTGTTCCAGCACGCGCGATTGCGCGTTGGAACGGTACAGCACCGCCATCTCGGACAGACGCACGCCCTCGCGCGCAAGCTGTTGCGCCTCTTCGACGATGAAGCGCGCCTCGTCGTTGTCGGTCGGCGCTTCATACACGCGCAACGGTTCGCCCTTGAGTTCCGCCGTCCACAAATTTTTGCCAAGACGATTGCGGTTGCGACTGATCAGCGCGTTGGCAGCTTCGAGGATGTTGCCGTGCGAACGGTAATTCTGTTCCAGCTTGATGACGTTCTCGATGTGAAAATCGCGCAGCAGTTCCTTCATGTTGCCCACATCCGCGCCGCGAAAAGCGTAGATGGATTGATCGTCGTCGCCGACCGCGAAGATGGCGTTGTCCTTGCCCGCCAGCAGTTTCAACCAGCGGTATTGCAGCGGATTCGTGTCCTGAAATTCATCCACCAGAATGTGTTTGAAGCGCGCCTGATAATGTTCGCGCAGCGGCGGATTGCGCGTCAGCAATTCGTAACAGCGCAACAGCAACTCGGCGAAATCCACCACGCCTTCGCGCTGGCATTGCGCGTCGTACTCGGCAAAGACTTCCACCTTGCGCCGCGTATAGGGATCGTAGGCGTCCACGTCCGACGCGCGCAGCCCCTGCTCCTTGTTGCCACTGATGAACCACTGCATTTCGCGCGGCGGATATTTTTCGTCGTCCACGTTGAGCGCCTTCATCACGCGCTTGACCATCGACAGTTGATCGGCGGAATCGAGAATCTGAAAAGTCTGCGGCAGATTCGCTTCGCGGTGATGCGCGCGCAACATGCGATTGCACAGCCCGTGAAACGTGCCGATCCACATGCCGCGCGTGTTGATCGGCAACATCGCCGACAAGCGCGTCAACATTTCCTTCGCCGCCTTGTTGGTGAACGTCACCGCCAGAATGCCGTGCGGCGAAACCTGGCCGGTGTTGATGAGGTAAGCGATGCGCGTGGTCAGCACGCGCGTCTTGCCGCTGCCCGCGCCCGCGAGTATCAGCGCAGAACGAGCGGGCAATTCAACGGCGGCGCGTTGTTCGGTGTTGAGGCCGGAAAGGAGGGAGGTGTTCATGCCGATTTGTAGGCTGGGTGGAGCGCAGCGATACCCATCAGATCAATGTCACTCCATTTTTAATGATGGGTATCGCTGCGCTCCACCCATCCTACGTCATTCACACCGCCAAGCGTTCAATCTGCGCGACACGGTTCATCGCGCGATGCAGTGCGGCGAGCAGACTGAGACGGTTGTTGCGCAACGCAGCATCTTCCGCATTCACCATCACGCCATCAAAAAACGCATCGACCGGCGCGCGCAAGCTCGCCAGCGTTTGCAATGACGCGGTGTAATCGCCTGCGTCGAATTGCGCGTCGGCGCGCGGGACGACGTTCTGCATGGCCGCGTACAACTCTTTTTCTGCCGCTTCGCGCAGCAGGGCGGGATTGATCTGCCCGCCAGCATCCGAAGATTTTTTCAGGATGTTGCCGATGCGCTTGTTCGCTGCGGCCAGCGCCGCAGCTTCGGGCAGCGCGGCAAAGGCGCGCACGGCGGCGAGGCGTTTGGGAATGTCGCCGAGACGTTGCGGTTGCAGGCTGACGACAGCATCGACTTCCAGCGCGGAATAGCCTTGTTCGCGCAGACTGCCCGCCAGACGTTCGTAGATGAATTCCGTCAGTTGCGCGGCGACTTTTTCGTCATGCACTTGCGCGGCCTCGAACAGCCAACTCAATTCCAGCGGCAAATCCTGCTCGATCAACATGCGGATGACGCCGAGCGCGTGACGACGCAACGCAAAAGGGTCTTTGTCGCCGGTGGGTGACTGGCCGATGCCGAACATGCCGGTTAATGTCTCCAGCTTGTCGGCCAGCGCGACGCAAACGCCCGCCGGATTGCGCGGCAGCGTGTCACCGGCGAATTTCGGTTTGTAGTGATCTTCGATGGCGTCAGCAATCGCGACGGGCAGACCGTCGTGCAGCGCGTAATAGCGCCCCATGACGCCTTGCAGTTCGGGAAACTCACCCACCATATCGGTAAGCAGATCGGCCTTGGCGAGCCGCGCCGCGTGTTGCGCCTGCTGCGCGAGCGCATCGCCGCCAAGCTGTTTGCCGATGGCGGCAGCGAGGGCGGCGACGCGCTGCATGCGTTCGCCTTGCGTGCCGAGCTTGTTGTGATAAACCACCTTGTCGAGTTGCGCGACGCGCGACTCCAGCGTTTTCTTGCGATCCTGATCGAAGAAAAATTTGGCATCGGCCAGACGCGGGCGCACCACGCGCTCGTTGCCGTCGATCACCGCGGAAGGATCATCCGGCTTGATGTTGCTGACGATGAGAAATTTGCTGGTCAGCTTGCCTGCGGCATCGAGCAGCGGAAAATATTTTTGATTCGCCTTCATCGTGAGAATCAGGCACTCCTGCGGCACGTCAAGAAATTCGGGGTCGAAGCGACAGGTCAGCACGTTCGGCCATTCGACCAATGCAGTCACTTCGTCGAGCAATGCGTCGTCGTCAATCGGCTGCAATCCTTCTTTCGCAGCGGCGGCCTGCAACTGGCGAGCGATCTCGGTGCGGCGTTCAGCGAAGCTGGCAAGGAC
>JAITMU010000234.1 GCA_031277195.1 Gallionellaceae bacterium
TGTTGATGTGCGTTGCTCTCTATCAACTTAGGAATACCATCAATATTGAAACTACCATAGGCCGCTGCCTCACGAAAAAAACGAGCCCGTCGCTCAGCAACATTTCTAGATTTGATAGCCTTAAGAAGTCCAATTTTCCCATCCAGTCGACGCCCCACACGATAGACCTCTCCTTGTCCACCGCCACCTAGTTTCTCAATCTCATTCCAGCGCATTTTCCACGTCAAGTCATTAACCCACGGCGATTGTGTCTCAGTCATAATTTTTCACTGTCCTTAGTACTAACCACCATCACCCCCGAACCGGCGGCCACTGCTGCGCCGTATTCAACAGCGCCAGCACCCACACCGTGTCTCCATCAATCTCATACACCAAGCGATAACTTTCGTGCGGTATGAGTTCGCGAGTTCCTTGTATTTCGCCCGCCTTGCCCAACTTGGGATGCGCAACCAGTCTGGCGGCAGCGTCGCTGAAAAGCGTGTCCATCTGAACTGCCGCATCGGGATTATCTGCCGCAATGTAATCCCAAATATCGGCGCGATCCCGCTCCGCTTCTGGCGTCCAGATGACGATCACGTTCAGTCTGCCGCTGCTTGGCGACGCTTGGCGGCAAACGTGGTTTCAACTTCGTCATTCGAGCGACCGCGACTGGCGCGAACTGACGCGCGTGCGACTTCGACTTTACGCCGCTGGTAATCATCGTATTCGCGCGCCTGACGACGCTGCTCAATGTAACCGCGCATCAATTCGCGGATCACCTGGGCAGCAGGCCGATCGGCTGCGGCAGCTTCGGCCATGAACGTATCGCGCAATTCCGGTTCCAGCTTCATCGTAAAAACGGCTTTTTCTGACATGAGCGCATCTCCTTTAGCGGGATGTATTGAGTATATACCTGAGCATTATCTGCGTCATATCTCTTTCCCGCGCACGGGAGAAATGGAGAGACAATTTGTCGCTAAAAACATAATCGAAGCCACTCCTTCGATTAAAATGCTGACTTTCACAACCCGTCCTTGATGGAACACCCCATGTCAAAGAAAAGAATCGCCGTAATCGGCTACGGCAACATCGGAAAGTATGCCGTTGAAGCAATCGAAGCCAGCCCGGATTTTGAACTGGCGGGCGTTGTCCGGCGTGATGCTGCGGCGGCCAAGCCGCGCGAGCTGGCGAGTGTCCCCGTTGTCGCCGACATCGCGGCGCTGGGCAAGGTCGATGCGGCGCTGCTGTGCACGCCGACCCGCAGCGTTCAGGAACAGGCCACGAAATACCTCAAGCTCGGCATCAACACCGTCGATAGCTACGACATCCACACTTCGTTTCTGCAACTGCGAAAAGAATTGCTGCCCGTCGCGCTGGAACATAATGCCGTCTCCATCATCTCCGCCGGTTGGGATCCCGGCAGCGATTCGGTGATTCGCACCCTGCTCGAAGCCTGCGCGCCCAAGGGACTGACCTACACCAACTTCGGCCCCGGCATGAGCATGGGTCACACCGTCGCCGCCAAGAGCATCCCCGGCGTCGCCAACGCGCTGTCGATGACCATTCCGCTCGGCACCGGCATTCACCGCCGCGTGGTGTATGTGCAGCTTGCCGACGGCGCGAACATTGAAGACGTCAGCGCAAAAATCAAAGCCGACGCCTATTTCAGCCACGACGAAACCCACGTCATCGCCGTGCCGGATGTCGATGAACTGATCGACATCGGCCACGGCGTCAACCTGGTCAGAAAAGGCGTGTCGGGACAGACGGGCAATCAGTTGTTTGAGTTCAACATGAAAATCAACAACCCCGCGCTGACATCGCAAATCATGCTGGCCTGCGCGAGGGCGACGTTCAGGCAGAAGCCCGGCGTTTATACGATGCCGGAGATTCCGTTGATTGATTTGTTGTATGGGGACAGGGAGAGTTTGTTGGCGAGGTTGGTTTGAGGTTTTTGCAACCTGCGAAGGCAGGTTTGATCTGCCCACCTCCGACCAATCGTGGTCTGTGGCTTCCCTGAAACACCGCAGATCACGCGCCAATAATTTCGTAACCAGACTGCCGATGGTGTCGCACAGTCAATAGATAGAGCGCCTCATTGCGAATGGCGTACAACGCCAGATAATCGCCTTCGATGATTTCGCGCAGTTCCGCACCTTCACCATACATCGCCAACACTTGCGCCCGTATTTGTTCGTTTAACAATGTAGGCAAATTACGCTGCGCATAATCACGCCCGGCATGCGGATGGTCGCTCAGCAACTCTGGCCAGTGATCAAGCATTGCCATTTCCAATTGTTGTGCGGCAGACAGTGCGCCAACGTCGAGCAGATAAGCAATGGCATCGTCCAGCGCCTGCAAATAGGTAGCCGTAACCAGAACTTGCATCTGGCTTACCCTCTCTACTGCCCCAAAACAGAATGACGACGACGCAATGCTTGTTTTGCCTCAGCGGGCGTCATCACGCGGCCTTCTTGAATATCACCCAGAGCAGCCGTAGCATCCTTCATCAAGTCCATGTGAAAGTCGGTTCGCACCTGTTTT
>JAITMU010000043.1 GCA_031277195.1 Gallionellaceae bacterium
TGCCAACGAGCTGGGCGCGCCCATTCGCACCACGGCGGGACCGGTCATCGAGAAGCCGGGCGATCTGGCCGGCATTCTCTCGAATCTGCAGCCGCGCGAAGTGCTCTTCATCGACGAGATCCATCGCATGGCGGCGGCCATCGAAGAAATTCTCTATCCAGCGATGGAGGACTTCGAACTCGATATCGTCATTGGCCAGGGACCAGGCGCGCGCTCGGTGAAGGTGCCGGTCGAGCCGTTCACGCTCGTTGGCGCGACCACGCGATCGGGGCTGCTCACAGCGCCGTTGCGCGGGCGCTTTGGCATTGTCCACCGGCTCGATTTTTATACGACGCGCGATCTCGACGAGATCGTGCGCCGCTCGGCGCGCATCCTTGGGGTCGAGGTCGAGGCTGACGCGTCGCTCGAAATCGCATCGCGATCGCGAGGGACGCCGCGCATCGCCAATCGTCTGCTGCGCCGCGTGCGCGATTTCGCCGACGTGCGCGCCGCCGGTCATGCCACGCGCGACGTGGCCGACGCCGCGCTGACCATGCTGGATGTGGACGCGCAAGGTCTGGACGTGATGGATAGAAAATTGTTGCAAGCGGTGATCGAGAAATTTTCCGGCGGGCCGGTCGGCATCGACAATCTCGCCGCCGCCATCGGCGAGGAGCGTGACACCATCGAGGACGTGCTGGAACCTTATCTGATCCAGCAAGGCTATTTGCAACGCACACCGCGCGGACGCATGGCGACGATGAACGCCTACAAGCATTTCGGCCTGGTCGCGCCGCGCAACGCAGCCACGCAGGAACTCTGGAATGAATGAACCAGTATTCAGCCTGCCGGTGCGCGTGTATTTTCAGGACACCGACGCTGGCGGCGTGGTGTATCACGCAAGTTATGTGAACTTTCTCGAACGCGCGCGGACTGAGTGGTTACGCGAGCGCTGCGGTTACAGCAACGGCGGCTTGCTGCGCGAATTTGGCGTGGTGTTCGTGGTGCGCTCGATGAAGTTGCGTTATCTCAAACCCGCGTTGCTGGATGATCTGCTGGATGTCACCGCCGAAGTTGCGGAAACCGGTCGCAGCCGGTTGTTGCTGCGACAGCATGTGCAGCGCGACGGCGAAACGCTGGTGCAAGCCGAAGTTGAACTGGTTTGCGTGATGATGGAAGGATTCAAGCCGACGGCGATGCCGGAGGCATTGCGCGAGAAAACCGGCCTGTAGGGCGGGGCTTGCCCCGCGCTGCGCAATTTGCAAAATCTCAACCGCGCGGGGCAAAACCCAAACAGCGCGGGGCAAGCCCCGCCCTACACATGCAAAAGGAAACAGAAATGAATTTGACGCAGGACATGTCTTTCCTGAACCTGATCGGCAGCGCCAGCATTCTGGTGCAGATCATCATGGGCATACTGTTGCTGGTATCGCTGATGTCATGGTGGTACATCTTCCTGAAAATGTTCACGGTGCGACGCGCGGAGCGGCAGAGCCGCGCGTTTGAAGAAGCGTTCTGGCGGCAGCCGGATCTGAATCAGTTGTACCAAAGCGCGTCGTCGCCCGGCAAAAGCGCAGGCAGCCTGGGCAACATCTTTGCTGCCGGATTTGCCGAATTCGCCAAAGTGCGCAAAAAAGCCGGCATGGATGCAAATGCGCCGATGGACGGCGCGCGCCGCGCCATGCGCGCGACGTACCAGCGCGAAATGGAACACCTCGAATCGCACATGTCGTTTCTCGCCACTGTCGGCTCGGTCAGCCCCTTCATCGGCCTGTTCGGCACGGTGTGGGGCATCATGAACGCATTCCGCGGTTTGTCCAATGTCGGCCAGGCCACGCTGGCGCACGTCGCGCCCGGCATCGCCGAAGCATTGGTCGCCACGGCGATGGGCTTGTTCGCGGCGATTCCCGCCGTCGTCGCCTACAACCGCTACGCCGACGACATTGCGCGACTGTCCACGCGCTTCGAAAGTTTCATGGAAGAATTCACCAACGTGCTGCGGCGACAAGCGTGAGGCAACCATGAACAATCGCCGCCTGCGCCCGATCAACCAGATTAACGTCGTTCCCTACATCGACGTGATGCTGGTGTTGCTGGTGATTTTCATGATCACTGCGCCATTGATGAATCCCGGCGAAATCGATCTGCCCAGCGTGGGCAAGGCGCTGACACCGCCGACCGCGCCGCTGGAAGTCGTGATCCGCAAGGACAACACACTGGCCTTGCGCGACCACGGCAAGGGCGGCGCGCAACGCGATGTCACCAGCTCCGGCATGGTCGCGCTGATCCGCGAAGCGCAGGCGCGCAACCCGGATCAACCCGTCGTCATCTCCGCCGACAAAAGCGTGCGCTACGAAGAAGTGGTCAAGGTCATGGACGCCTTGCAACGCGAGCAGATCAAAAAAGTCGGGCTGCTGGCGGAAACCCGGAACGAATGAACGCCGCAACCTGGTCTGAGCCGAACAAACTCCCTGCCGGCATCCTGACGCTGGCGGTGCATGCGCTGCTTTTCGCGCTGCTGTACTTTGGCATTTCCTGGCGCAACGATCCGCCGCAGGGCATGACGGTGGACATCTGGAGCGATTTGCCCGCAACGCAAGCGCCCGCCACAACAAAGCCCGCCACGCCGCCGCCGCAACCCGCGCCGCCGCCCAAGCCCGCGCCCGAACCGCCCAAGCCTGCGCCATCCGTCAAGGCGGACATTAATCTCGGCGAAAAAAAGCCGCCCAAACCCGCCGAACCCGCGCCCAAAGCCGAAGCACCGCCAAGCGCAGCGCAGGTCGCGCAACAGCAAGCGCTCCAAGCGCAGGCCGCCGCAACAGGCAAAATAGTGGATGACTACACCGGACGGATCAGGGCAAAAATCCGAGGCTATGTTTTCGTGCCCGACAACGTAGCCGATGATGCGCAAGTCCAGTTCGATGTCACG
>JAITMU010000058.1 GCA_031277195.1 Gallionellaceae bacterium
GTCTGCCCCAAGTGCGGTCATCATCACCGCATCGGTGCGCGCAAGCGGCTCGACTGGCTGCTGGATGCGGAAGGTCGCTTTGAGATCGGCGCGGAAATCCAGCCGATGGATGCGCTGAAATTCAAGGACAGCCGGAAATACAGCGAGCGTCTCACCTCCGCGCAAAAAGACACCGGCGAGGAGGACGCGCTGGTGGTGATGCAAGGCAGTCTGCGCGAATTGCCGGTGGTGGTCGCGGTGTTTGAATTCAGCTTCATGGGCGGCTCGATGGGGTCGGTGGTGGGCGAGCGTTTTGTGCGCGGTGTGCAGATCGCCACCGAGCAAAACATGCCTTTCATCTGCTTCGCCGCCAGCGGCGGCGCGCGCATGCAGGAAGGGCTGCTGTCGCTGATGCAGATGGCGAAAACCTGCGCCGCGCTGACGCAGTTGAGCCAATCCAATCTGCCGTTCATCTCGGTGCTGACCGACCCGACCATGGGCGGCGTGTCCGCCAGCTTCGCTTTCATGGGCGACGTGGTGCTGGCTGAACCCGGCGCGTTGATCGGCTTCGCTGGCGCGCGCGTGATTCAGCAAACGGTGCGCGAGACTTTGCCGGAAGGTTTTCAGCGCGCGGAGTTCCTGCTGGAACACGGCGCGATCGACCGCATCATCGACCGGCGCGAAATGCGCGAACAGCTTGCGACGCTGATTACCCTGCTGATGAAGCAACCGGCGGTGACGGAGATCGAGGCGGTCGCTTGAATTTGATGTGTCGCAGGATGGGTGGAGCGTAGCGATACCCATCATCGCCGCGCCCAAAATTGTGTTGATGGGTATCGCTACGCTCCACCCATCCTACAGACCGTGGTGAATGATTTGATTCAAATGAAAACCACGCTGACCGACTGGCTCTACCGCCTCGAATCCATCCATCCCCAAACCATCGCGCTCGGTCTTGACCGTGTGCGCGCAGTCCGGCAACGCCTGCAACTCAATCCTTCGTTTCCGCTCATCATCGTCGGTGGCACCAACGGCAAAGGCTCGACCTGTGCGATGCTGGAAGCCATGTTGCACGCCGCCGCTTATCGCACCGGCTGCTACGCTTCGCCGCATCTGCTGGATTACAACGAGCGCGTGCGCATCGGCAAGCAGCAGGCGACGGATGCTGAACTCTGCGCCGCGTTTGAAAAGATCGATCAGGCGCGCGGCGACATTCCGCTGACTTATTTTGAATTCGGCGCGCTGGCGGCGATGTTGTGTTTCGTCGAGCGCGAGGTTGATGTCGCCATTCTCGAAGTTGGCCTCGGCGGGCGGCTGGATGCGGTGACTGTGTTTGACGGCGACTGCGCGGTGGTGACCAGCGTGGATCTGGATCACATGGATTATCTCGGCGACACGCGCGAAGCCATTGCTTATGAGAAGGCCGGGATTTTTCGCGCGGGCAAACCGGCGATCTTCGGCAGCCGCGACATGCCGGACATCATCGCGCATGAAGCGGCGCGCATCGGCGCGGAACGGTGGCGGCTGGGGACGGAGTTTGATTACGCCGCTTCTCCGCAACAATGGGATTTTCACGGCGTTTACGGCGCGCGTCTGGCGTTGCCGATTCCCGCCTTGCGCGGCGCGTATCAACTCGACAATGCCAGCGCGGCGCTGGCGGCGCTGGATGCCGTGCGCGCGCGTCTGCCGGTGGACATGAACGCGGTGCGGCGCGGGCTGGCGGAAGTGAGTTTGCCGGGGCGTTTTCAAGTCATGCCGGGGCGTCCGCAAATCATTTTCGACGTGGCGCACAACCCGCACGCGGCGCGCGCCCTGGCGGACAATCTGGCCGCGCTGCCGCCCGCGCGCAGCACCATCGCCGTGTTCGCCATGCTGCGCGACAAGGACATCGTTGGCGTGGCGCGAGCCTTGCGCGACCGGATCAGCGCATGGCGAGTGGCCGGTCTCGACCTGCCGCGCGGCGCGACGGCGGCGGACATCGCGCATGCGCTGGCGGAAGCGGGCGTGCCGACAGCGGCGGTGCAAACATTCGATACGGTGGCGGCGGCGCTACGTCATGCCTGTAATGAGGCGGGCGATAATGATAGAATCGCAGCCTTCGGTTCGTTCCATACGGTGGCGGAAGCGATGCGCGAACAGCGCGGCGATTGACGCTTGCGCCAACGGGCGCGACAACGCAAAGGTACACGATGGCAAGAAAAATCGCGGATGAAGAAGACGGCCTCAGACGGCGCGCACGGCGTCGCCTGATTGGTGCGGTCGTGCTGGTCACGGTGGTGGTTGTGTTGCTGCCGATGGTGCTGGACAACGAGCCGGAGCCGGTCAGCCAGAATATCGACCTGACCATTCCCGACAAGGGCAAGGTTGGCGAATTCACGCCGAACATCGAACCGCAGCCTGAAACGTCTGCCGATATTGCGCCGCCGCCGCTGCCTGAGGCGACGCCGCCTGCGCCATCCGCGCCAGCCGTTGCAGAAACTCCCGCTCCCGCTCCCCAAGCTGCCGCGCCCAAACCGGCGACAGAAAAACCCGCCGCTTCCGCTTTCGTCATTCAATTTGGCGCTTTTTCCAATGCGGGAACGGCCAATAAACTCAAGCAAAAATTAAGCCAGGAAGGCGTTGAAGCCTACGTCGAAAAAATCGGCAACATGAATCATGTGCGTGCGGGTCCTTACGCTACGCGCGCAGAGGCGGAGTCGGTGAAGGCGCAGGCGTCGATGCTGGGCGTAGAGGCAAACGTCAGATCGGCGCAGTGATGACCAGCTTCGATTTCGCTGTCATTGTGATTGTGGCGTTGTCGGCGCTGCTGGGATGGTGGCGCGGCCTGGTGTACGAATCATTGTCGCTGGCCGGATGGGTGGTGGCGTATCTGGTGGCGCGCGAATTTTCGCCGATGGTGGAACCCTGGCTGCCAGTCACGCTGGGCGATGAATCGCTCAGAATGGGCGCAGCTTATGTTGTGCTGTTCATTGTCATGCTGATCGCCGCCAGCATTCTGGCCTGGGCGTTGTCGAAAGCGGTCAGATCGATTGGCCTGGGCTGGCCGGACGCGACGCTGGGATTCGCTTTCGGCGCGGCGCGCGGCGGTTTGATCGTGTTGGCGCTGGTCGTGCTGGCAGGGTTGACCGACATTCCGCAGCAACCCTTCTGGCGCGACGCGAAAATGAGCGCGCCGCTGGTGCAAGCGGCGCTGGCGATCAAGGAAAAATTGCCGCCGGATTTTGCGCGGCAGATGAATTATTAGGCTTCATCATTGATGATTAACTGGCTGGATTCCCGCTTCCTTCCCGCTTTCGCGGGAATGACAGGGAATGACGGCGTGGAGTGGAGTTAAACCATGTGTGGCATCTTAGGCGTCGTTGCGCAAACCCCCGTCAACCAGTTGTTGTATGACGGCTTGCAGGTTTTGCAACATCGCGGGCAGGACGCGGCGGGAATCGCCACGCTGGATGGCAGCATGTTCCATTTGTTCAAGGGCAACGGCATGGTGCGCGACGTGTTCCGCACGCGCAACATGCGTTCGCTGCTCGGCAATGCGGGCATCGCGCATGTGCGTTATCCGACAGCCGGTTCCGCCGTGGATCACAACGAAGCGCAACCCTTTTACGTCAACTCGCCGTTCGGCATTGTGCTGGGACACAACGGCAATCTGACCAACACCGAACTGTTGCGTCAGGAGCTTTTTCTCGAAGACCGCCGCCACGTCAACACCCACTCCGATTCCGAAGTGCTGCTGAACGTGCTGGCGCACGAGTTGCAGGAGAACTCGCAGAAATATCGCCTGGACGTGCAGAGCATTTTTGCCGCCGTCTCCGGCGTGCATCGCCGTTGTCGCGGCGCTTACGCGGTGGTGGCGATGATCGCCGACTGCGGCCTGCTGGCATTCCGTGACCCGCACGGCATTCGTCCGCTGGTGGTCGGCAGCAATCAAACCGAGGCCGGCACGGAATATCTGGTCGCCTCCGAAAGCGTCGCGCTCGACACGCTGGGCTTCCGCGTCCTGCGCGACATTCGCCCCGGCGAAGCGGTGTTCATCGGCCTCGACGGCAGTTTTCACAGCCAGCAGTGCGCAGAAGCGCCGGTGCTGAATCCGTGCATTTTTGAATACGTTTATCTCGCGCGCCCCGACTCGGTGATCGACGGCATTTCGGTTTACGAAGCGCGGCTGCACATGGGCGAATATCTGGCCGACAAGATCAAGCGCGAATGGGGCGAACTCGACATCGACGTGGTGATTCCGATTCCCGATTCCAGCCGTCCGAGCGCGTTGCAACTCGCCAATCGCCTCGGCATTCCATTCCGCGAAGGCTTTGTGAAGAATCGCTACATCGGCCGTACCTTCATCATGCCGGGGCAGGCGATGCGCAAAAAATCAGTGCGGCAAAAGCTGAATGCCGTCGGTGTCGAATTCAAGGACAAGAACGTGCTGCTGGTGGACGACTCCATCGTGCGCGGCACCACCAGCCATGAAATCGTGCAGATGGCGCGCGACGCTGGCGCGCACAAAGTCTATTTCGCCTCCGCCGCGCCGCCGGTCAAATTCCCCAATGTGTACGGGATCGACATGCCCACGCGCCGCGAACTGATTGCGACGGGGCGCAGCGATGAAGAAATCTGCCGCGAGATCGGCGCGGATCGCTTGATCTATCAAGGTCTGGAAGATTTGAAGGAAGCCGTTGGCAAAAGCAATCCGCTGATCCGCCGCTTCGATGCGTCGTGTTTCGACGGCGACTACATCACCGGCGACATCACCGCTGACTACCTGAACGAAATCGAAGCCGCGCGCGAAAAAGGCAAGGCCATAAAGAACGACGAAGCGCAGCTGGATTTGTATCTGGCGATGAATGAGTAGGGCGGGGCTTGCCCCGCGCGGTACGCATTTCAACATCTCACAGCGCGGGGCAAGCCCCGCCCTACATTGCTTGACACCCCCGCCAACCGGGTGCTAGTTTTCACCTGCGCCGATTTGAGAAGCAGCTTGCGGGCGCGTAATAAATACAGCTAAAGCGTGGGCAACCCGGTTTAGCGCAAGCTTGCCGGGTTTTTTTGTTTTGTGGAGTTAACCATCATGTCAGACGAAAATTCATACCAGCCCGAAACGCTCGCCGTGCGCGCGGGCTCGGTTCGTAGTCAATTCAACGAAAATAGCGAGGCGCTGTTTCTCACTTCCAGTTTTGTGTTCGACAGCGCGGAGCAGGCGGCCAAACGCTTTATCGGCGAAGAGCCGGGCAACATTTATTCGCGCTTCACCAATCCGACCGTGACCATGTTCGAGCAGCGTCTCGCCGCGATGGAAGGCGCAGAGCAGTGCATCGCCACGGCCAGCGGCATGTCTGCGATTCTGGCGACCTGCATGGGATTGCTGAAGGCGGGCGATCACATTGTCGCGTCGCGTTCGCTGTTCGGCGCGACGGTCAATCTGTTCAACAACATCATCCGCAAATTCGGCGTGGAGACGACCTTTGTGTCGGCGACCGATGTGGAAGAATGGCGCGCGGCAGTGCGGCCAGAGACGCGGCTGTTTTTTCTGGAAACGCCGTCGAACCCGCTGACGGAAATTTCCGACATCGCCGCGATTGCCGCCGTGGCGAAATCCAGCGGTGCGCTGTTGGCGGTGGACAACTGTTTCTGCACGCCGATTTTGCAACGCCCGCTCGACTTCGGCGCGGACATCGTTATTCATTCCGCCACCAAATATATTGACGGCCAAGGCCGCGTGTTGGGC
>JAITMU010000095.1 GCA_031277195.1 Gallionellaceae bacterium
CCCCTTGAAGGGGAGGGGATTGATTCGGCAGCGCGCGGATTCCCTCCCCTTCAAGGGGAGGGTTAGGGTGGGGATGGGTATCCCTCAACCAACCACAACACCCCAATTCATCATGCACGCCCAAACAAATAAAAAAATCCTCGCAGAAAAGCGCCAGCGCACCCTGCGAAAAAATCTTACCGATGCGGAGTCCCATCTCTGGCAGCGCCTGCGCAATCGCCAAGTCGGAAATTGCAAATTCCGCCGCCAGCATCCCTGCGGAGATTTCATTCTTGATTTTGTTTGTTTGGAGCGGAAGGTGGTTGTTGAACTGGATGGCGGACAGCATTTCGACAGCGCGAAGTATGACGCCATGAGATCACAACTTCTGGAACAAGCAGGTTTTGCCGTGCTGCGTTTTTGGAATAACGAGGTGTTCGAGAACACGGAAGGAGTATTGGAGGTGATTTTATCGGTATTGAATAATAGGGGAACACCCATCCCCACCCTAGCCCTCCCCTTGAAGGGGAGGGACTCCGCACCCTTCCCCTCGCCCCAATCCCCTCCCCTTCAAGGGGAGGGCTAGGGTAGGGATGGGTTTCTCCCAACCAACCACAACAAACCAACCATGCCCCGCTACCACTACAAATCCCTGACCGCCTCCGGCGAACTTCGTACCGGCTGGCGCACCGCTGCCGATGTCGGGGAGCTCGAACAGCAGTTGCAACGCAACGGCGAGGAATTGTTGCGCGCCCGCAAAGTCGTTTGGCATTTTCACCTGCGCAAACCAAACCGCGCGCAACGCATTCTGTTTTTCTCCAGCCTCGCGCAATTCACGCGCTCCGGCGTGCCGCTGCTCGATGGTTTGTCTGATCTCGCCAGCGGCATGGATGACCCGCGCTGGCGCGACATCGTTTCCAGTCTCACGCACGCCATCGAAAGCGGCAGCAGCTTGTCGCAGGCGCTGGCGCGCCATCCGGCGGCGTTTGATGCGTCGGTAATCGGACTCGTGGCAGCGGGCGAGGAAAGCGGGCATCTGCCGGAAACGTTTGAGCGCATCGCCGGAATGTTGAAGTGGCAGGACGAGCTGGCCACGCAGGCGCGCAGCATGTTGCTCTACCCTGCGCTGACCGGCTTCATGGTGCTGGCCGTCACCTTGTTCCTGATGATTTATCTGGTGCCGCAACTGGCCACCTTCATCCGCCAGATTGGCGGCGCGGAATTGCCGTTCCACACCCGCCTGTTGCTCGCCGTTTCCGGCTGGCTGGTACGCTATTGGTATGTTGTGCCGATGATTCCGCTGTTCGCCTTCGCCCTGTTCGCGCTGGCGTTGAAACACCACAGCGGCTTCCGCCACCTCATCGACCGCGCCCTGCTTTCACTCCGCCCGCTCGGCTCGGTGCTGCGCAAAATCATGCTGGCGCGATTCGTGCACACGTTTGCGATGATGTATGAATCCGGCATCGGCGTGCCGGACTGTCTCGCGCATGCGCGCGGCGTCACGCGCAACACGGTCATCGCCAACGGCATTGCCCGCGCGCTGCGCGAAATCGAATCCGGCGGCAATCTGTCGCAGAGCTTTCGCGTCGCCGATTTGTTTCCGCCGCTGGCGTTGCGCATGATCGCCGTCGGCGAAACCACCGGACGGCTGGACGCAGCGCTGCACGACATCGGCACGCTCTACGACCGCGAAGTGCAGGAAGCCGTGCGCCGGTTGCAAACGCTGGCGGAACCCGTGATGACGCTGGCGCTCGGCCTGGTGCTCGGCTGGGTGATGCTGTCGGTGCTGGCGCCGATCTATGACATCGTTGGGCGCGTGCAAACATGAAAACGACGCTGCTCACGCTCACCGATGACGGCCTGCGCGCCTGTGTGTGGCGGCGCGGCGCAATGACACCGTTGCAGCTGCTCCCCGACGCGGCTGCCCTCGCCAGGCTGACTGCTGTGGAAAAAATTCTGCTGCTCGTCGATGTGACGGAAGAAGATTTCCGTGTGGAAGCCGTGCCGCCTCTGCCGAAAGCTGAACAGATCGCGCTGGCGCATCGCCGCTTGACGACACTGCATGGCGGCACGCCATTCCGTCGCACGGTGCGACTGCATCGGCGCGATCGCCGCGAGGATGTCATGTCGTGTTCGGCCTTGACGCGCCCCGAACAAATCACGCCCTGGCTGGATGCGCTACGGCACGCGCCGCTGGCTGGCATTCATTCGGCGGCCACGGTCAGCGCCGCGCTGATTCGCCGCATTGCTGGAGATCATGCGCTGCTGTTGTCCTGGGAAAAACACGCCGGATTGCGGCTGTCTTTTTTCGCGCACAAACATCTGCATTTTTCCCGACTGGTACCGTGTAGGACAATCTTTCCATCGGCGGAAACACTCGCCGAAGAAGCGAAGCGCACGCGCCAATATCTGATCGACACCGGCTTGCTGGCAGCGGAGCGAACGCCAGCCCTCTGCCTGCTGTGCAATGCCGCGCACCGCGCCGAAATCGAAACGCATGACGACACGCCTTATGTTTTTCTCGACCTCGACGAACACGCGCGTCGCGCCGGACTGAAAACCCGCAGCACGGATTCCGACGCCACGCCGTTGTTGTT
>JAITMU010000126.1 GCA_031277195.1 Gallionellaceae bacterium
CGGCGCCGCCCTGTTCCACTCCGACACCAAATTCGACGCCGGCTGCGGCTGGCCCAGCTATTTCGCGCCGGTCAGCCCCGGCTGCATCGTCGAAGCGCCCGACTACACCTATGGCATGGCGCGCACCGAAGTCATGTGCAAGCAATGCGGCGGCCACCTGGGCCACGTGTTTCCCGACGGCCCGCCACCCACCGGCCTGCGTTTTTGCATCAACTCCGTCTCGCTGACGTTCGAACCCCAAGAATGAAAAAACTGCTGTTCGACCTGTTTCCGCTGATTCTGTTTTTTCTGGCTTTCCGTTACGCGGACATTTTCACCGCCACGGCGGTGGCCATGGCCGCCAGCGTCGCGCAAATCGCCTGGCTCAAGCTGCGCGGCGCGGCCATCGAAGTCATGCACTGGATCAACCTGTCCATCATCGTCGTGTTCGGCGGCGCCACGCTGCTGCTGCAGGACGACACCTTCATCAAATGGAAGCCCACCGTGCTGTACTGGCTGTTTGGCGCCATTCTGCTGGCGGGCAAATGGTTTTTCGGGCGCAACGCCATCCAGAGCGTGATGGGCAAGCAGATCGCGCTGCCCGAGGCCGTCTGGACCCGGCTCAACCTCGCCTGGGCGCTGTTCTTTCTGGCCTCCGGCGCGCTCAATCTGTACGTGGCCTTCTCGGGCCAATTCACCGAATCGCAGTGGGTCAATTTCAAGGTGTTCGGCCTGATGGCGCTGCTGCTGCTGTTCGTGCTGGCGCAGTCGGTATGGCTGGGCCGCCACATCGCGCCTCCCGCGGGCGAAGCGCCTTCGGCGGCCAAGGAACCCTGAACCATGTCCGCGCAAGACCGCGCCGAGCTGATCCGCGCCCGCCTGGCCCCGCTGCAAGCCGACGCGCTCGAAATCATCGACGAATCGCATCAGCATGCCGGTCACGCCGGCGCCGAGGCGGGCGCCAGCCACTTTCGCGTGCTGATTTCCAGCCCGCTGTTCACAGGCAAGGCGCCGCTGGCGCGGCATCGCCTCGTGTATGATCTCGTGCGGGATTTGATCCCCCATCCCATCCATGCGCTGGCCATCGTTGCCCAGCCAAGCTCCCACAAAGGCAATCCATGAAACGTCTCGCTCTACTGGCTCTCGCGTGCGCGATGGCCGCCCCGGTTTATGCCCAGAACGTCGCCACCGTCAACGGCAAGGCGATTCCGCAAAAACAAGTGGACGAAATCGTCGCCCAACTGGCCCAGCGCGGCGAGGCCGACAGCCCCCAGCTGCGCGAGCGCATCAAACAGGAACTGATCAACGGCCTCATCTTCGAACAGGCCGCCGAAAAAGCCGGCGTGGATAAAAAGCCCGAAGTCTTGCAAGAGCTGGCACTGGCCCGCCAGAACATCCTGGCGCACGCCCTGATGACCGACTACCTCGCCAAAAACCCCATCACCGACGATCAGATCAAGGCGCGCTACGAAGAAGTCAAGGCGGTTCAGGGCAACCGCGCCGAATTCAAGCTGCGTCATATTCTGGTCAAGGATGAAGCCGAGGCCAAAAAACTGATCGCCGATCTCAAGGCCAAGAAAGTCACCTTCGAAGCCGCCGCCAAGAAAAGCTCGCTGGACCCCGGCAGCGGCCAGAACGGCGGCGATCTGGGCTGGACCGTGCCCACCGGCAGCTTCGTGCCCGAATTCGCAGCCGCCGCCGAGAAGCTCAAAAAAGGCGAAATGACCCAAGCGCCCGTGCAAACGCAATACGGCTGGCACATCATCCGCGCCGACGACGTGCGCCCCGCGAAGTTCCCCTCGCTGGACGAAGCCCGCAAACCCATCGAAGACATGCTGCGCCAGCAAGCCGTAGGCAAAATGCGCGACGATCTGGTGAAAGCCGCCAGCATCCAGTAAGAAATGCAGGGCGGACAAACGCCGCATGGCGGGCCAAAGCCCGCCATGCGGCCGCCCCAACACAAAAAAACAGTTGACTGGTGAGATCGGTGTAGTTCATAATCGCGCCCTTGCATTTTCCAACACAGCACGAAAACCATCATGCACCGCCTTAACGCCCGCATAACGAACCCGTCCCAGCGCCTTGCCGCGCTGCGGGCGACGTCGTGCGCGCGTTTTATCAGCATCCGAGGGGGAACCCGATCCCCCATCATCGCAGGAGCCGCCTAGCGCCAAGCGATGAGTCGATAAAAAGACCGGATGTCCGAAAGGAATCCGGTCTTTTTTTTTGCGGTTTCGTTTGCCTGTACGAATTTTGATGGACAAGCCCTCGCATCGGCGAGGCCCGGCACGGAAGGCTTTTCGCGCCGGCGCTCTTTAACAATCAGGAGAGGTTTTATACGACCCCCGCCGGGGAAACGGGTTTGACCCGAATTCCTGGCGGGGCGGTAGCTCGCGGGCGTATTTCAACGGCAGAAAAATGGCCTTCCAAGCCGAAAGTGCGCGTTCGATTCCCGCCGCCGCCAACGATTTTCGGGGTAATGGCAGAGAGGTTAATGCAGCGGTTTGCTAAACCGTGATTTCGAAAGAGGTCCGCTGGTTCGAATCCAGCTTGCCCCGCCAGTTGTACGGGACCGTGCCCGAGAGGTCTATTGGCACTGCTTCGAAAGCAGAGGGCCGCGCAAACGGCACGAAGGTTCGATCCCGTCATCCTCCACCACTATTTTTCCAAAGGAAATGCCATGAATAAACGAAAACCAATGGCCCCGCGAAATCCCTTCGTCGCGGCGGCAAAGTTCAAGAAGGCCGGTGCGCACAAAAAGCCCTACAAGGCCATTCGCCGCGCCGAAAAGCAAGCCCTGTTGGGGCGTAGCTCGAAGGTCGAGCAGGAGGTTCACCCTCGCGGCGATGGTTCGATTCCATCCGCCCCAACCAGGAAAAACCAGGAAAACCACCGCACCAGGGCATTGAAGAGTGTCTTGATGCCGTTGCTTTCCATTTCCCAGTAGCTCAGAGGGTAGAGCGTCCGGCTGTTAACCGACGGCCGCATGTTCGATCCATGCCTGGAGCCAAATAATCGGAGCATGGCGCAGCTGGTAGCGCACCTGGTTCGGGACCAGGTGGCCGTTGGTTCGAATCCAACTGCTCCGACCAGTTTTACAAAGTTCAAAAATGCCTTGTGCAAAATAAGCGCACAAGCCGCCATCTGTCCGGTGGCGGGCATTGAGCAGGCCCACTTTCCAGATAGGACTGGGGATGCTCAATGCGCGAGTACGGACATCGAGTGCGATACTACGAACGTCGAAGTCGAAGGTTCAAATCCGGCCCGCAACTCCAAAAAGCAGCGAGCGAAAAACCTCTCCTGATTTTTTCTGACTCCCATTTTTAAGAAGGAAGGGAAACCGCGTGTGATGCCATGTTCGACACTGTGCTTGCTTTAGACATTTCTGGAACGCCCAACCGCTGGATCAGCTACCAAAGCGCCGCCACGCTGTACGTGACGGGCAAGGTGGCATGGGACTTGGGCGAGGCCAACCGTGTGCTGCTGGGCGGCTGCAACCGCCGTGGGGAGCAGTCCAGCGTGTCGATCAAGCCGATCGTGGCCGTGGCCAAAAGCGAGTTGATGGTCAAGTTTGCCAAAGAAGGCCAGCTGACGCTTTCCGACCGCGACAACCTGATGCTCTTTCGCCGTGATCGCGACACGTGCGCCTATTGCGGGCAGATTTTCCCGCGCAGCAAACTCACGCGTGACCACATCGTCGCGCGCAGCCGCGGCGGAACCAACTCGTGGATGAACTGCGTCACGGCCTGCCAGGCCTGCAACCAGGCCAAGGGGGCAAAGCGCCTGGAAGATTTCAGGCC
>JAITMU010000197.1 GCA_031277195.1 Gallionellaceae bacterium
TGCATCAGCGCGCGCGCTTCATCGCGGCTGGCGTTTTCCTTCACGGTAATCAGCTTGTCGCGCGGCGTCATGATGTTTTTCACCGGCTGATCGAGATTGTGTTCAAAGCGCAAATCGCGGTTGGTGACGATGCCGACGACTTGCTTGCCATCCACCACCGGCAAGCCGGAAAACTTGTGCTGGCGCGTCAACGCCATCACGTCGCGCACGCTCATGTCCGGCGCGACAGTCACTGGGTCTTTCACCACACCGCTTTCAAAACGCTTGACCTTGGAGACTTCCAAGGCCTGCGCTTTCTCGCTCATGTTTTTGTGCACGATGCCGATGCCGCCTTCCTGCGCCAGCGCAATCGCCAGACGCGCCTCGGTGACGGTATCCATCGCGGCGGAAAGCAGGGGAATGTTGAGAGTGATGTTGCGGGTGAGTTGGGTGCGCAGACTGACTTCGCGCGGGAGCACGCTGGAATGCGCAGGAACCAGCAGAACATCGTCGAAGGTTAGCGCTTTCTGGATGATACGCATGGGGGCGTCCTTGGCAAAGAACGGATTATATCAAAGGGCGGGACGAACCCATACGGCGGGTTGACACTCGCGCGCATCCGATGCAGGATACGCCTTGCGGTGGCCGGGCTCCGGCCTGTCAATCAACCTTTCAAGGAGACCAGCATGAAAAAAACTGTGATCGCATTGTTGATGATTTTCGGCGTATCGGTTGCGGGCAGCGCGCTCGCATGTGAATCCGGCCACGACAAGGACAAGTCCGGCACGATGCCGCCGGCAGCCACGACGAAATAAGTCGGACGGATGTGATGAAAAAACGGGCGCTTCGGCGTCCGTTTTTATTTGTGGTGCGCTATCCCCTCGCCGCCTGCAAATGCCGCGTCGCTTTGGCGACCGCGCGCGACAATCGCGCAACTTCATTGAAGCGTTCGATCATGTCGTTCGATAAACGGAAACTCAACACGTCCGCCGGCGTTCGCAACGACAACTGCGCCATGATGGCTGCGCGCGCGCTGGCGGCGCGCGCTTCGATTCCGGCTTTGGCATCGACAATGCGGCTCGCGGCCTCATCGTCTGGCGCTCCGATCAGCGTGACCGCTTGCTGCAAATGTTCGATCACTGCGGTGTAAAAATCCGCGCCTTCAGGCGTTCGCAAACGCGCCATGTCCACGCCTTCGGCCAGACGCCGATGACTCACGGAAACAAGACTGGTGCTGGCGACTTCGCGCATCGCGTCCAGGCACGCGGTGATGCGCGACAGATCGACAATCTCGCGCCCCTCTGAATCGGAATGGTCGGTGTCGGCAAGCTCGCCGATATAGACCAGAGTCGCCGCGCCGAGCTGATCGGCGTCCCTGTCCTCGTTCATCAGTTCGGCGATGTCGCGCTCGTCGCCGCTGACGGCGACGCGCGCGCTGTGTCGCACCAGATTGAGCACCTGCTCTCCCAGCGCCGTCAGTTCAAGCTGAATGCGCGCAATCGCCAGGGCGGGCATCGCCAGCAGCGATTTGTCGAGATAGCGCGGTTCACCGGAAGGTTTGCGTATTTTCGGCGCACTCGGCGCGAGGCGCTGCACGACACGTTCAATCGCGCCAGTGAAACCGATCAACGCGAGCGTGCCAGCCACGCTGAAAATGGTGTGCGCGTTGGCAACCTGTCGCGGCGTGTCCGCCGCCAGCCGCGCAAGGCCGTTGAGTTCGGGAGATGAGGGTGAAATCCAGCGGATGAAATCGGCATACCACGGGATCAAAAACGCGATCACGATCACGCCAAAGAGATTGAACAACAGATGCGCAAGACCCACCTGCAAGGCTTCCGGCGGCTTGCCGATTGCCGCCAGCAAAGCCGTGCCGCATGTGCCCGCGTTGGCGCCAAGCACGATGGCGATACCCGCTTCCAGCGGCATCAAACCCTGGCTTGCCAGCGCGATCACGATGGCGATGGTTGCGGCTGAACTTTGCACGATGGCCGTAAAAAACGCGCCGATCAAAATGCCGAACAGCGGATTCTGCATTTCCCGCATCGCGCTGATAAACGGTTCATAGTCGCGCAAGGGATGGGTTGCCTTGCCCATGAACTCGATGCCGAGAAACAGCAAACCTGAGCCCAGCAAGATGCCGCCAATCTGCCGCAGCAGTTCGCGCTTGCCGAAAGCATGCAGCGCGAAACCCGCGCCCAGCATGTAAGGCACGGCGGCGGAAAGATTGAAAGCGACGAGTTGCGCGGTGACGGTGGAACCGATGTTCGCGCCCATGATCATCGGGATCGCTTGCGCCAGCGTCATCAGTCCCGCCGACACGAATCCCACCAGCAGCACGGTGGTGACGGTCGAAGAATTGAGCAGCGCCGTCACCCCCGCGCCTGTCAGCACCGCGCGGAATTTGTTGGAAGTGAGCGAACTCAGCAGCGATTGCAGACGCGCGCCAGCAATGGCTTTGAGCGCGTCAGTGAGCAGTTCCAGGCCAAACAGAAAAAGCGCGAGGCCGCCAATGAGGAGGCCGAGCATTTCAAAGGTGAGCATGGCTGGGAGAGTGAGGAAAAATGACTGGGGAGATTCATCCCCCACTCACCTCACCCCAACCGTTCATCCGCTGTCACACCTTTGCGGTACACCTCATACACCACCACCGGAATACCCAATCCGCCGAGATGTTTGGCGATCAGCGGTTTCACATCCGCCCAATCCAGACCGCCCACGCCCGTTGCCAGACGCGGCAGCGCGAGGCTTTGCACTTGCTCCTTCTGCACAAACTTCACCAGTTCGTGCAGGCAGTGGCTCACGTTTTCCAGCGTGGCTTTGCCGGGCTTGGCGTTCGGGCCGTCGCCCAGCATGTTTTGCGTCAGCAGATTGACGATGCCGCGCGTGCCGCCCTCGCCATCCACACCCGCCCAGCCCCAAACCGTGCCGACTTCCGGCGCGCGCGAGTGCGCCGCGTGACGATAATCGCGCACCATCGACGGCCAACGCTCGCGCAAAGCAAGCGCAAGACCACTGTCGAAATGATCGTGCGGCGCAATGCCGTGCGCGATGTATTGGGCTTTGCTCAGCAGGATGTCGCCTTCCACGTCTTGAATCATCTGAATTTCTCCACTTGTTGTATTAATGATGCAGCTTTTTGATGATACCGCAAAGACCTGACGACGAACATGCCATTATCCTGAAATGTAAACTTGGCGCGCTCTGAACCGTTAAAGTGTCTGACGTTGCGTTATTCGTCATTGCCTTAACGTCGGGAACCGACCGGACGCTCAAGCGTCTCAACCGACACATCGCGTTACTGGAGACACAATGAAAACAAAAACATTCTGGATGATGGCTTGGGCTGCGTTGTTCATGTGCGCATCCGCGCAAGCTCAAACCTTCGATGACACCCCGCCGCCCGATGCTGCCACCCCGCCGCGTCTGGCTTTGACTCAAGGTGACGTGCAATTCTGGCGTCCGGGTTCGGAAGCCTGGGAACCGGCACAAATCAACGCGGCGATGGCGGAAGGCGATGCCATCGACACCGGCGGCGATGCGACGGTTGAATTGCAAACCGGATCGTCCGGCTATGTGCGCCTGACTGCCGATACGCAACTGACGCTGGAACAAAACACCCTCACCGCGCAACAATTTCGCCTCATCGAAGGAACCGCCTCCATTGATCTGCGCGGCAGCAGCGGACAGGTGGTGCGCATCGACACCAAAAACGCCAACATCGCAGTCGCCGAACCCGGCTATTACCGGATTCAGGTCGGCGCGAATGAAACCCGTTTGACCGTGCGCAACAACGGTCGCGCCAGCATGACGTTCATCGGCGGCAACAACCGCAGCGTTTCCGCCGGTGAAGAAATCGTCGCCGCCGGTGCGCGCATCGACGCACATGCCGCGCCCGCTACCGACGCCTGGGACGACTGGAACGAAGCGCGCTCCCAGTACTACGCAAAATCCGCCAGCTACAACTACGTTTCGCAGGACGTGTATGGCGCAGCCGATCTCGACAACTATGGTAGCTGGAGTCAGGACAGCAGCTATGGCGCGATCTGGACGCCAGTCGTGACGACCAGTTGGACGCCGTACAGCCAGGGTTACTGGCGCTCCGATCCGTTCTACGGCTGGACCTGGATCGATTCGCAACCCTGGGGCTGGACAACCAGCCACTACGGGCGCTGGGTGCGCGTTCGCAATGCATGGGCTTGGGCGCCGGGGCCGCGCCATGTGCGCGTGGCCTATGCGCCCGCGCTGGTCGCGTTATTTGAAGGCGGCGGCGGCATGAGCTGGGTTTCGCTCAGTTGGGGCGAACCGCTGCGTCCCTGGTGGGGATCACCAAGTTTTCGCGGCTCGATCTGGTGGGGCGGTTGGTACGGTCCGCGCGTGACTTATCAGCCGACAGGTTTCATCTACCGCAACACCGTCATCACGCGCTCGGTCGTCTCGGTGCGCATGGTCGATTTCGGTCATCGCCCCGTGCGCGGTTCGAATGTGGTGATCTCGGCCAAGGATCGCCGTCCGGTTTACGGCAACATTCCGGTTCGCTACGTTCCGCCCAAGCCGGTGGAACGCCATGTCATTCCGCCGCGCGCGCAACCGCGCCGCGAAGCGCCGCGCGGCAATGTCGCGCTGCCGCCGCCGAATCGACCACAAGGCGGCCGTCCGGCCATTACGTCGCCGAACCGTCCGCAGCAAGGCGGGCGACCTTCTGCCGCGCCGCCGAATCGTCCGCCGCAAGGTGAGCGACCTTCTGCTGCACCGCCGAACCGTCCGCCGCAAGGCGGCGCGCCAAACAGCCAGTCGCCCAGAGGCAATCCATCGCCACCGCGCGCGACACCGCCGAATCAAAGTCGTCCGGCTCCGCCAGCAAGGTCGGAAAGCGCGCAACAGACACGACCACCCAGTCCTCCGCGCAGCGAAACATCGCGTCCGCCGTCCCCGGCTCCGCGCAATAATTTCACGCCCGCATCTTCCGCCCGCCCTCAGTCACAACCGGCCAGCCGGCCTCAACCAACCAGCAGACCGCAACCTGCCGCCAAACCACCGGCTCCGCAAAGAACCTCAGCGCCACGCGCCGAACCCGCACCACGCGCTTCCGCGCCTGCGCCAAGGCCGACAGGTGAAAATCGCTCCAGAGAAACACCGCGTTCACGAGAAAGTCGTTCGGACAAGTAGGGCGGGGCTTGCCCCGCTGCTGCCCCACAATTTTTTGTATTTGACAGGAGGGGCAGCACAAAAAGCAAAATACATCGTAACCCCTTGAGTCCCGGCCTTAC
>JAITMU010000042.1 GCA_031277195.1 Gallionellaceae bacterium
GCAAGACCCCGACGAGCGCCGCGCATCCATGTTGTTCATGGAAGGCAAGGCGGGCGAGGCGTTGAAAGTCTATGAGGACAAGGGCGCGATCACGACGACGAACACGAAGGCGGGCGCAATCCTTGCCCTTTGCCGAGACTTCACCAACGACCCCGCCGACCTTGCCGACAAAATCGCCATTGCGTCGACGAACGCAGAAGCGCGGGCAATCAATGAGCAAATCAGGCAGACGCTACAAGATCGCGGGATCGTGGCGCAGGGCGGCGCGATGTTTGAAAACGCCGACGGCGACCGCGTACAAATGGCAACGGGAGACAGGGTACTTTTTCGCAAAAACTTGAAGGCGCAGGGCTTCAAAAACGGACAGCGTGGCACCGTTCAAGAAACACAGCAAAAGCCCGACGGCAGCGCAATTTTGACGGTCAAAATGGACGACGGACGGCTTGAAAAATTCAGCACCCGCGACAACCCGCACCTTGCCCTGGCTTATTGCGGAACGACCCACAAGGCACAGGGCGCAACGGTGAAAAGCGCGTTTTTCCTGTTCAACCCCCGCATGGGCGACTTGTCGACTGCATACGTGGGCATGACCCGACACAAGGGCAGTGCACGGCTTTACAGCACCGCCGCCGACCGCCCGAAAATGGCGGAGAAAATGAGCACGGCGCACTTTAAGGGAACAACCCTAGACCTTCAACCCGAAGCGCAAACCGCCCCAAGTCTGGCGACATCGGGCAAAGAGCACGGCGGGCAACTGTCAGCACAGATGCCCCAGAACGCCCCCAAAACGGCACAGGCAACGCCAACGGCACCGACCCAAGCCCAACCCACGGCAGCACCCGCCACAGGCGCAGGAGCGGGCGCAGGCGACGCAGCAGGTTCAGCACTTGGCGCCGCCGCTGCCGCACTCATCAAGGCGGCACAGGAAGGGGCGCAACGGGCGAAGGAAGCCGCCGAAATTTCGGGACATTTTGCCCGACAGCAACAGGCACACAACGAAAAAGTGCACGAGGAATTGGCGGGTATGAATGGCGGAAAGCAGAAACAGCCCGAACTTGAATTTGAATAAGTGAGGGGCGGGGCTATGGATAAGTAGCCCTTCGTTATATGTAGGAACTACGGGCGACTTACCCACAGCCCCGCCCCAAGTGCACGAAAAACCCACGGGCGCGACCGCATGAGGTACGATCCGAGACGGCGGTGCACCACATGAGTGCACCACTTTTTCGGCTTCGCACCCGTGGAAATACCGAAAAAACACCAACAAAAACAATATGTTGCCAAGTTTTGATTCAATTCGGACGGCTTCGCTGCCGGTTAATTTAGGCGTTAGGCTATCAATGCATCTGTATCAGCGTAATATCGACCTTTGTAACCTAGCATTGGAATCTGTGCGTGCCGTCATTCCCGACCATCTTCACAGTCACGTGCACGACTACATTAACCGTTTCGACGAGTGGGGTCTTGGAATGGAAATGCTTATTGACCAGATTAGCGAGTTTGAAATAAAAATTTCTTCGGAACAGTTCGCTTTTATTGAAAGAGCTATGGAGGCAATGGGTATGGGAAAATCACATCGAGTCATGTACCTTCATAAAAACAGTGTCATTGCCTAATCCTTCGTTCGAGCGGACTCGCTGACGCGAGCCGCTCAACTCATACCCATTAAACACATCACACGAGGCATTCACATGATTGAAAGAGTCAACCTTGGAAAGAGCGCGCCCGCTCTGTATCAGTCCGTAATCGCGCTGGATCAACTCGCGTCAGACGCCATCGCGCAGGCAGGCGTCGACAATGGCTTCTCGCATCTTTTGCGTTTGCGGGCGTCGCAGATCAATCAATGCGCTTTTTGCGTCAGGCTGCATATGCGGGATGCGCTTGCCAGCGGCGAATCGAATGATCGTATTGCCGTGCTGCCCGCTTGGCGGGAAACCAGCTATTTCAACCCAAAAGAACGAGCCGCATTGGAACTCGTGGAAGCCATCACGCTGATTTCCGACGGGCAAGTCGCCGATGCTATTTATGAGCGGGCTGCGAACGCGCTATCGAAAGACGAAATATCGGCGATTGAATGGCTGGCGGTGGTTATCAACGCCTGGAACCGCATCGCCATTTCCAGCCGTTATCCTGTCGGGGCGTGAGCATAACGCCCCCTTGATTCCCGTCATTCCCGCGCAGGCGGGAATCCAAGGACGTTAGGGTTGATATTAGCGTTTGAACTGCATGTCAAATAAAAACGAAAGTCGGTCGTGTCTCAGTTTGAAATTTTTGACGAATCCCCTTGCCGCCTCCCGCGTCATTCCAGCTTTCGCTGGAATGACGAGGAATCCAGAGTTATTGACTGCACGCCAACACCCGATGCGACAACGCGGGCAGGCTGTCGCGCAGTCGGGCTTGATAGGCGGGGTCGATGTCCGCGATCACCACGCCGGAACCGCGCGGCAGGCGATCCAGTATGCGCCCCCAGGGATCAACGATCATGCTGTTGCCGTGCGTTTCACGTCCGCTCACGTGGTAGCCGCCTTGCGCCGCGGCGATCACATACGCCAGATTCTCAATGGCACGCGCGCGCACCAGCACTTCCCAGTGCATCTTGCCAGTGGTTTCGGTGAAGGCGGAAGGCAGCACAATGATGTCCACCTTGTCCATCGCGCGGAAAAATTCCGGAAAGCGCAGGTCGTAGCAAATCGACAAACCGATGCGCCCAAACGGGCTGTCCACCGTCACGATTTCATCGCCCGGTTCGATGGTGCTGGCTTCGTGATAATGCTCGTTGCTGAAATCGAAATTGAACAAATGCATCTTGTCGTAACGCGCGCGTTGCTCGCCCTGATCGTCGAACACCAGACAAGTGTTCAGCACCTTGCCCGGCACGCTTGCCACCAGCGGAATCGAGCCGCCGATCAGCCAGATGCCGTGCCGACGCGCAGCATCGCGCAAAAAATCCTGAATCAGACCAGAGCCGGGACGCTCGGCCACCGCCACCTTGTCCGTGTCATTCATGCCCATGATGGGAAAATATTCCGGCAACACCACCAACCGCGCGCCCGCATTGGCGGCTTTTTCGATCAGATGTCCCGCCTCGCCCAGATTGCCCGCCACGTTGGGACCGGATGCCATCTGCACCGCGGCAACCTTGAAGGGGCGCGCAACTGCGCCGTTCTGCTGCTGATTCATACCCTGCTCCATGTCTTGAATCGCCTGATGCGCCGTCCGGAATCTGCGCTCAACGCTTACCTACCCTCATCACGACTGACCTTAACCACAACCGGATCGTCCCAAGTACCTGTTACATTGTATTCAATCGACATCAACTTATCGAGCGGATCCTGCAATATCTTGCTGGCAACGAAAGCGCCCAGCCCCACCGCCGGTCCCGCGGCGAATGCGCCCAGCACCGATGCGCTGTTGGTCATGGCGGGCAAAACCCGCATCCGCAACCGCTGCGTTTCCCGACCCAAATCCACCGTTCCCTGCATGGCCACTTTCGCACCCAGGCCGTCGATGGTGAAATTTTCGGTTTGCATCAGGCCATGCCGTATCTCCACCTCGCCGGTAATGTCGTTGAACGCCATGCCCTCGCTGAACACGTCGGTGAAATCCAGCGAAATGCGGCTCGGCAACGCCTGCAAACTCAGAATGCCCAGCAAACGCCCCATGCCCGGGTCGATTTTCAAGAACTGCCCGCGACCCAACGCCAGCGTCATCCGGCCATCCAGCGAAGCGTAATCAAACTGATCCGGCGCGCCCCGCCAGGAAAAATCCCCCGTCAGTTTGCCGCCGCCCTTCTCCATGCTGCCGGGATAACCGAAACGAGCCAGCATCTTGCCGGAATCGACAATATCCAGTCGCACGTTGACCTTCGTCTGCGCGGCAGCATACGTTCCGCTCGCCGTCAGCGCGCCGTCGGGGTTGTCGATATGCAGACGCTCCAGATTCCAGTCGTTGCCGCTCTGCGACGCCAGAAGCTGCGCCTTGCCGAATTTGCGCCCGCGCCAGACCAGATCGTCCACCGCCAGATCCAGCGCCGGATAGCGGGCATTGCCGCTCTTTTTCACCGTCTCTCTGGTCGCCTGCGTCGCCTTCGCGTCATCCTTCAGCGTCAGATTCCGCAAACGCATCGTCAGCCTGTCGCTGCCCTGATCGCCCCAGCTTGCCTCGCCATTCATGTCCTCCGCCGCCAGTTGCGCCACAAACGCACGCCCTCGGCTGTTCGCGCTGACGTGCAAATTGTCGATGGCGTAACCATAGGCATCGAGCTTACCGATATTCAAATCGACGCCCTCCAGCGGCAAGGGCGCTACGCCTTGGGTATCACCGCCGGAAAGCACGCCGCCCCAATCCGCCAGCGACACTTGCGGCAACGCGCCGGTCAGCCAGACACCATCGCGATCCAGTTCGCGCGCGCCCTCGCCAAAATGCACGACGCCGCGCTGCACCACCCGTTTGCCGTTTTCTTCACGACGCAACAAGCGCACCGTGAGCACGCTGCCGAGCTGCGCCCGCACCGCCGTTCCCGAATCGGAAATTTCCAGCCGCAATGGCAGGGGCTCATTCGCGCTTTTGGCGAAGGGCGCAGGCAAGCGGGATTCCATGCCCCGCAAGGTGGAAGTCACCGCCACCACCGCCTGACGCTTCTGCATTGAAACGACGGCCTCCCAATCGCTGCCGCCGCGCAAATAATCCAGCCAGGGCGCAGCCATTTCGCGCCGCAACGTATCGGCATCCGCGTGACCGCGCGCCGTGATTTTCAGCAACCCGCCTTTGCCGCTTTCCAGATTCAGCATGGCCGGACTGCCCAGAAATTGCGTGCTGACATTCTCCGCGCGCATCGACGATTCCGTGAACCGCAATTCGCCGCTGCTCTTGCGCAGCAACGGCATTTCATCGCTCACGTCGATATCGTTGTCGGTAAAACGATAGCTGCCCGCCACCACCACCGGATTTTTGGCGGTCGCCAGCGGCACATCCAGCTTCAGTTGCAACACGCCGCTGCCGATCGCCGCCATGCCGTCGGTGATGCCGTCGATGTAACCGCGCACCGGACTGTTCTGGACAAATTCCAGCGCGCTCTGCGTCTCGCCCGTCGCCTCGCCGACCACTTGCAAACGACGTTCCGGCGTCGCCATGTCCGGTATCACAACTTCGACGTTCTGCAACTGCATCCCGAGCGTGGAAGCCGAAGGCGCGGTCACTTGCAAACGCCGCCCTTGCAAGGCCAGCTCGCCGTCGATGCGTTCAATCGACGGCCACTCCGGCGCGTATTGCAACACGCCGTCGTGAATGCGCGCCTTGATTTCAAAATGCCCGTCCGGGCTGTCGGCTGCGAACGGAAATTTGTCCAGATCGCCGCGCAAGCGCAGATGAAAATTCTCCGCCCGACCATCGACCAGCGCGACGCTCAGCCAGTGCTGCGTCGCCTCATCCAGCGCAATCAGCGGAATGTAATTGGCTGCGTGACCGATCGCCCCGCGCGCCAGGTCAATGTTCAGATCAATCACGCCGCGCTGCCCCTGCACGGAGCGGAAACTGCCGTACACCTTGCCTTCGACATCCTTGTTGCGCACGGCCACATCGTCGAAATGCACGTCGATGCCCTGCGGATATTTCTGCCAGCTTCCGCGCCCCGACAGCGCATCGAATTGCCAGCCTTCCGCCAGAAAATCCGGCCAATCCACCACCAGCGCGCGCGCATCGAGCGACACGTTTCCGGCTTCGTCGCCGCCTTCCAGTTCGCCGCTCAGGCCGCTGAAACCGGGCGCATCGCCCACGCGATTCAACGCCAACTGATCGAAGCGCGCCTTCACCTGATAATGTTGCGGCGCGTCGATCTCGCCTTCCCACTGCGCTTGCAGATTGGAAATCTGGCCGCGCGGCGCGTACTCCGCCAACCCCTGTTTCAATTCCGGCGCGAGCGGCAGCGTGTCGGCGATGCGAGCCAGATCGGTCAGTTCCAGCGTGTTGACTCTCACCTCGCCATCCGCCGGTTTTGCCTGGGTCGCGGCGGTGTAACGCAGGTTGAAATCAATCGGCGACAAATGGATGCCGCCACGGGTTTTCAGCGCCAGTTTCTGCGTGGAAATTTCGATGCCCCGATTCGATTCGCGCCAGGCGATGCGACCTTTGAGCGCATCCAGATCCAGCGGCGCCAATTTCTTGCCGAGCCGCGCCCGCACATCATCCAGCACCAGATCGGCGGTGAACTGATCGATCCGCCCGTCCGCGACACCCAGCCAGCCGCGCAGCGCGCCGCGTCCCCGCCGCAACTGTTCCGGCAACGGCACCCAGGCGCGCCAGGCAACCGGATCGACGTAATCAAAATAAATATAGGCCACGCCACGCCAGCCCGACAGATCATCGAAACTGCTGCCGGTAAAATCGCCGCGCACATCCAGTCGCGCCGACAAAGCCTGCGGCGGATCGGCCAATACGGCAAAGCGATGCCGTCCCCAGCCATTCTGTATCTGCAAATCCAGATGCTCCAGCGTCAATGGCGGCGCGACGCGCTGTTCATCCAGCCAGGTCACGCGCGCATCGCGCACGGCGATGTGCGTTTGCTGCAGCAGCCAATCCGCCGGATTGTTTTCGCCCGTCGGCGGTTTGGACAAATCAATTCCGGCGACATACAGCGTGCCTGCGGTGTCGCGCCGAACCAGCAAATCCGGTTGGTCTATCTCCAGACTGTGCAAGCGCACCGAACCCGTCAACAGCGTCGTCCACGCCAGCACGCCCTCCGTCCGCGCCAGCGCCAGCGCATCCTGCCCCGCCTCGTCCTTGATGCGCACATCGCGCAACAACAAACGCGGACGCAGGCCGCGCCAGTCGGCTTCGATTTGTCCAATGGAAACGGGGCGGTTGATGGCGGCGCTGATGGAATCGGCGATACGGTCGTGATAGCGCTCAACCCCCGGAAGTATCCAGTAACGCAAGGTCAACAGGATAAGCGCAAAAATCGAAACGGCGACCAGCAGCCCGATGCGGAGCGCGCGCCAGACCAAGTGCAAGGAAATTTTCAGAGCGGCCATCGAGTTATGTTTACCGGGCTTGGTTCATGGCCTTTGGCGTAATAAGCTGCTCACGCCGCACCTCTGCCGTCATTCCAGCGAAAGCTGGAATCCAGCGCATTCATCAAAAATCCGGCGTAGCCGGACAACAAGATTTTGTCCGCTGCGCGGATTGTTATTTCCGCTGGATTCCAGCTTGCGCTGGAATGACGGAGGAAAGTTCAATCTGAGACACTCTCCTTTTCCCAGCAACAAATTGCCTTCCCCAACTGATACGATTACGTTTAACTTTGGGATTCTACCCTTACTCCACCATGAACACCCACGCGCCCGCCATTCATGATTTCGATGCCTTGCTGCGCAAGGCCTTGCGGGGCAGTCGTTACGCGCAACGGCTGTTCGACGCTCATCCCGCGTTGACCGACTGGTTGCGCGACCATCTCGCCACGCCGTGCAGCGCGACGGAAATGGCGCGCTGGCTCGACGCCCT
>JAITMU010000179.1 GCA_031277195.1 Gallionellaceae bacterium
CCACCGCACCTGCCCGCACCGTGATGACCGGCGGTTCCAACCCTGCCTCGCGCATCAGCCGCGCGATTTTCTGCGTGCCGCGCCCCCAAGTCTCGATGATGCCGCGCCGGTAGAACGCCTGCGCGATCAGCGGATTCCAGGGCTTCGATTCGTGTTCGTCCAGCAGCTTTTCAGGCGTCAGGCCGAAGTGCAGGTCGCCGATGGAGATGATTTCCAGCCGGTCGTCATACAGCGCCACGCCAACCGACCCGGCGCCCGTGGCGTAGTCTCGATGCACGAAGGCGTTGGCTAGCGCCTCGCGCAAGGCTTCCACCGGAAACAGCGGAATATCCTCGCGCTCCATGCGGTCGGGCAAAACCCGGCTGGCGATGGGCAGGGATTCGATGAGAAAACGCTCCGCCCGCCGCATCAGCGCAAACGCATTGCCGTGGAATTGCCGGTTATCCAGAAACTCATCGCGCGTCGTGCCCTTGACGCGCGCCACTTTCAGCAGCAGTTGCGAAAAGTCGGGCAGCATGTCTTCGTCCTTGCAGAACAGCACCACCGCCGCGCGCGATAGCTGGCCGTCCTGCGTCAAGAGCCGCATACCCCGCAAAATATCCATCGGCTCGCGCGTTCCGGGGTCATCCATGCGCCCTCTGCGGATAGCTTCATTCAGAGTCTGAATCATCTCCCTCTCATCCAGCCGCGACACATCCCACCCCTTGGCGCTCTGGTTTTCCCAACGCTCATGTGCGTGCAATTCTTCCAGCAACAAGCGTTGATACGTTTCGCGCGACATGACCCGCGTGGTATTGAGCACGCGCTCATAGGGCACGCCGCGAAAACTGATGACCCGCGCGTTACGCGGCACGCTGACCACCAGCACCTCGCGTCCCGCCTCGACCGGCACGCGCTCCACGGCGGGGAACAGCGGTGGCTCGAAGTTCTGAAATTCCTGCGCCAGTTCTTCCAGTGTGCGGTCGCTGACCAATTGGCCGACCGGCTTGCCCCCGGGCGTCACGCCGAACAACACGCGCCCACCTTCACCGTTGGCGAAGGCGCAGAGCGTGCGGCAGGCGCGGTCTTTTTCAGCGGTGGATTTTTTGAATTCCACTGTGGAGGATTCGCCTGCGGCAAAAGAGGTAAACAAGCTAGATTCGGCCATCAGCGCGGCTCGCCGGGTGCTCTAGGTGAGTGTATTGGTTTGCTGCTTCTGCTGCTCTGTTCGAGACTAGTAGTGTCGAGAATTTCGGCGTCGGGGGAGTCAGGTCTAAGTATCGTGCTGGAAGTCAGCTTGGAAATATACTTCTTGATGCTCTCCAACTCGTCGGCAACTTTGACCATGGGTGGCTTTTCGACCACCCCCGGAAGTCCAACATATGCCGATACATCCAGAAGATACTTTTTGGAAACAGCTTTCGTGCTTCCTATAGATTGCCAGTTTACCTTGATGTGAAAAGGCGCCAAATGGCTGCTGATTTTGGGATTCCTCGGATTGAACAAATCAAAGCCTGTAGCGAAGATAAAACGAAGTTTTTCACCCTGCCCAATCATTGTGATAGCCGACCGTTCTGCATCATACTTGAGCAGAATGTTGTAGTTTTTAAAGTCGTTTGAGTCGTATTCAAAAGAATACGAAACATCCATCGCCGGGCCAGTTCCCACATTGGATAACACTATCTGTAAAGCGCCATTGCCTGCCGGGTGCGGTTCAAAATGCGCCACCACCCTTGGCTCAGAACCCGCTTTGCGCAGCGCGCGGTTTTCACGCAGCAAGGCATATGTGAATCCTGTATATATCAAGGTAGAAAACCCGCCGACAACGGCTCCAATTGCAGCCCAATCCAAATTCATTTACTTCTCTCCCCCGTGTAGCTGACCGGAAATTAGCTGCGGCAGCAGCGCATCTCGTAATTGCGCCAACGCCTTTGCTTGAATGGCATTGCTAAGTTTCCGCTCAAATAGTGGTGCAATCACACCACCGAATCCGGTCATCACGTCCGATGGCGAAACAACGACCCTTGCATCAGTGAGGTGCTTGCGCTGGATGTGCCCCATCGTTGTGGCCTTGCCAGCGGCGATGGCGCGGAAGTCGGGTAGGTGTTGGCGTGTGGCGAAATAGTAGAACCACTTGGGTACTTCGCGTGATGTCACCTTGAATAAGTGCTGGTTCAACGCACCGCGTCCGCCCGTCCATACTTCAACTTCAAGCGATCCAGACCATGAAAACAATACATCGCCATCTTCAACGATGTATTCTGGCTTGATTCGCGTGCTAGCCTTGTCTGCGCCGTCAGTGTTGCCTGCTCGCAGTTGGGCGATCTTGATGACCGGCAGGAACTCTGTTTCGCTTTCGGGCGGAAGTTTCTGTAGCGCTAAGCCGTTAAGATAGTCGGCGATCGAGTCGAGCGACGCAACCCGCCACCCCTTCGGAATCAAGCCCAGCTCCGATTCCCGCATGTCTTCGGCGGGTACGCCGTCGAAGTCCACGAACCAAGACTTGAACAGCGCGGCGGCGATGGCTTCTAGCGTGGCGTTGGTTTGGCGCAGGTTGTCGATGCGGTCGTCGAGGGAGCCGAGAAATCTTGCAATCTCCGCTTGTTCTTGGGGCGGTGGAATCAGAACCGGTTTTGTGTAGGCGAAGTTGCGATTTAGTGATGGCTGTGCGCTACCGGAGTTGTAACTTGCAAGATCTAGCGTGCCCAGTAGATAAAACGCGAAACGCGGGTCGTTACCGAGGAAATCAGTAACATACAAGCAAGTATTGTGCGGCCAGTAATCATGCGGTGTGAAGTGAACGCGACCCATTGATGCACCACTGCGGCCGATCACAACTCCGGGGCCGGATGCAATGAACTTGTTATGGGTTCCGTTTTGTCCGGCAGAACCCATCACCGGGTAACTTCCGGTTTCGCGTTCTTCGGCAGTCAAATCGTGACCGCGTTGTAAACGCACGAATTCACCGAGGGTGGATTCCCGCCATTCAGTCCCCTCCACCAAATTTCCGCTGTTCATTCTTTGCCCTCCGAACCCTCATCCCAAAGTTCCCGATAGCTCTGCACATAGCTAGCCGTCACAACCGGATCAATGAAATAGTAGTAGCGGCAAAGCGCTTTGAAGAGTTTCAACCCATCCGGCACGCAGGCGAAATCCAGCAGACCATTGAGCGCGGCTTCAATCTCGCGGACATCGCGGGAGCCTGAATGGATGATGCGCCCGACTATCGGCTCATATTCCCGTACCGCCCGATTCTGGAGTTCGGATATTTGAGCGACCACGGGCGCCAAACCCGTAGCCAAAGACTCGCGGGAATCGCTGCCATCAGACTGCCGCGTCAACTTCTTTGTATCAATCACGCTGCCCGCCCTGCTCACGCAACTGCTCGGCTGAAATCCGCATAGTTTTCCCGTCCTTCATCACCACAATCGCCGTATTGGTCTGTATGGCGATTTTGCGCGCCATTTGCGCCGCGCGCTTCATGGCGGCCTGTGAATTACGCAGGTCCGGGTCTTTGGCCTTTGACAAATCTTGCTGGCTCATGCGTTTTCTCCCCAATCCAAGGTCACGGGATGTTCTCCGGTGTTGTCATACAGAACCCAGTTATCCACCGCCGGGCGATAGTGTTGATGGAAATTTCTCAATCCGGCGGCAAAGCGGCGGCGGATGACCGGCTCGGGGATATCATGCCCGCCTTGTTTCACACGCTCGGCCACTCGCGCAATGGCGGTTTCGGCATCGGACAGGCTCAGGAAAAATATGCTGACGTGATAGCCCTGCGCCCGCCATTGCCTGATATGCCGCAAATACCCCAAGCCCGACAACGTGGTTTCAAAGGCAAAACTTTCACCGCGCCGGGTGCATTGTTCGATTTCTTCCAGCATCAAACGCCCCGCTTTGATGGCGGCGGTCTCCGGCGCAAATGGCGCGAGGCCTGCGGCGATCAAATCCGCGTTGATGAAGCGCGGCAGCGCCGCTTCGGCCGGTAGGAAAGAACGGGCAAACGTGGTCTTGCCCGCTCCATTGGGGCCGGCGATGATGATGATTTTCTTGCGGGCGGACGCATCAAAAGCCATAGCCAAGCCCCTTCAACTTCTCCCGAATCACCGCATCCAATTCCGCGCCCCGCGCCATCTGCTCGCCCAACCGCTTCGTCAGCCGCCGCATCTTTTCATCGAAAGCCTCGTCGTCCTCATCCTGCGCCTCCGAGCCCACATAGCGGCCCGGCGTCAGCACATGTCCGTGCTTGCGGATTTCATCGAGCGGCGCGGCTTTGCAGAAACCGGGGATGTCCTTGTATTCATCCGCCTCCTGTTCACCGCGCCATGCGTGGTAGGTGGCGGCGATCTTGCGGATTTCCTCATCGGTGAGTTCGCGCCGGGTGCGATCGACCAGCACGCCCATCTTGCGGGCGTCGATGAATAGCACTTCGGCGCGGCGGTCGCGCAGGCGGGTTTTGCGGATCAGGCCGTTGCTGCGGTCTTTGGCGAGTATCCACAGGCACGCGGGAATCTGCGTGGAATAGAACAACTGACCGGGCAGAGCCACCATGCAGTCCACCGCACCGGCTTCGACCATCGCCTTGCGAATCTCGCCTTCGCCGCTTTGCTGCGAACTCATCGAACCATTGGCCAGCACCACGCCCGCGAAGCCGCCGGGGCTGAGGTGGTGGAAGATGTGCTGCAACCATGCGTAGTTGGCATTGCCCACGGGCGGAGCGCCGAATTGCCAGCGCA
>JAITMU010000229.1 GCA_031277195.1 Gallionellaceae bacterium
AAGGCGCTGGCGCTGGGCTTGCGCCCCATCGTGGTGGTCAACAAGGTGGATCGCCCCGGCGCGCGCCCGGATTGGGTGGTGAATCACACGTTTGATTTGTTCGACAAGCTGGGCGCGACGGACGAGCAGCTTGATTTTCCCATCATTTATGCGTCCGGTTTGAACGGCTGGGCGTGCATGGATTTGAACGATGCGCCATCGCGCGGCGGTTCGGCGTCCGACATGAAGCCTTTGTTTGAAACCGTGCTGACGCACGTTCACGCGCCTGCGGGCGACCCGGATGCGCCGCTGCAATTGCAACTGGCGGCGCTGGATTATTCCACCTTCACCGGACGCCTCGGCGTCGGGCGCATGTTGAACGGGCGCATCAAGCCGGGGCAGCAGGTTGCGATCATGAATCACGAGCAGCAAGTCGGCACGGGGCGCATCAATCAGGTGTTGGGTTTTCAAGGCCTGGAGCGCGTGCCGGTGGACGAAGCCGAGGCGGGCGACATCATCATCATCTCCGGCCTTGAGGACATCGGCATCGGCGTCACCATTTGCGACAAAGACAATCCCGTTGGCCTGCCGATGTTGCAGGTGGACGAGCCGACGCTGACGATGGACTTCATGGTGAACACTTCGCCGCTGGCGGGCACCGAAGGCAAGTTCGTCACCAGCCGCCAGATACGCGACCGCCTGACCAAAGAGCTGCTGACCAACGTGGCCTTGCGCGTGGAAGACACCGGCGACGCCGACGTGTTTCGCGTGTCCGGGCGTGGCGAATTGCATCTGACCATTCTGCTGGAAAACATGCGCCGCGAAGGATTCGAGATGGCGGTGGGCAAGCCGCGCGTGGTCTATAAGGAAATCAACGGCGAGAAATGCGAGCCGTATGAAAACCTGACGATTGACCTTGACGACAACAACCAAGGCGCGGTGATGGAGGAAATCGGTCGTCGTCGCGGCGAGTTGACCAACATGGAATCCGACGGCCACGGTCGCACACGTTTGGAATACCACATTCCCGCGCGCGGCCTGATCGGTTTTCAATCCGACTTCATGACCATGACACGCGGCACGGGTTTGATGAGCCACGTGTTCGACGACTACGCGCCGGTCAAGGCTGATCTGCCGGGACGCCACAACGGCGTGCTGGTGTCGCAAGAGGACGGTGAAGCGGTGGCGTATGCGCTGTGGAATCTGGAAGATCGCGGTCGCATGTTCGTCTCGCCCGGCGACAAGCTGTACGAAGGCATGATTATCGGCATCCACAGCCGCGACAACGATCTGGTGGTGAATCCGATCAAAGGCAAAAAACTCACCAACGTGCGCGCATCAGGCACCGACGAAGCCGTGCGCCTGACCACGCCGATCAAACTGACGCTGGAATCGGCGGTGGAGTTTATCGACGATGATGAGTTGGTGGAATTGACGCCGAAGACGATTCGGATACGCAAGCGGTTCTTGAAAGAGCATGAACGCAAGCGCGCTTCGCGGGTGAGCGAATGATGCGGTTTTACTTCGTCATCAAATAAACCCCCTCTCCCGCTTGCGGGAGAGGGGTAGGGGAGAGGGTGGGGGTTAGGAATTGGCGGGGTATCACTTGTGCTGAATCGCCATCCTCTTTCGCGCAGGCTTTGCGAAGTTTTGAAGTGGCGGGGTAGGGCATAAAACCCCCACCCTCTCCCCAGCCCTCTCCCGCGGGCGGGAGAGGGAGTGGTCGGCGGGGGAACAATCGAGTCGGCGTATCTGGAATCTGCCCCCGCGAAGGCGGGAGGTGAGGAGACTTATTCCGCGAGCATACTCAACCCGCCCGCGCCTACCGCAGCGTAGTCGTAAGCAAAAATACTGCTGAATATCCCGCCTACGGAAATGTTGTAGATGGGGCTGTTGGTGTAGCGGGTGGTGGTTGGCGCCCAGTTGAATCCGTCGAGGCTGGTGTAAATGCTGCCGTCGTTGCCGCCGATTATGAATTGGCGACCATAGGCGACGGCATTCAGTTGCGCTGTGGAAGGCGATTGCTGGGACACCCAGTTTTGGCCATCCAGACTGGCGAGAATGGTTCCGTTGTCGCCCACGGCCAGAAGCAGTGGGGTGAGCGTGGTTCCGGCAATCACGATGCCGCCTGTGACGGAGCGCAGCGTGCTGGCGGTGACGCCAGAAGCAATCGTCTGCCAGTTTATGCCATCGGTGCTGTACAACATCGTGCCCGACGCGCCGACAGCGATATACCCCAGTCCCAGGATATTGGTCGCATCCATGACGGAATACAGCGTATTGAGCGTGCCGGAATCGCTGCGAACCCAGTTGCTGCCGTCGCTGCTAAAAAGGATCGTGCCGCTCGCGCCAACCGCGACGAACTGACCAAGGTTGTCCGTGGTCACGCTGTTCAACTCAACCGGCGTTCCGCTGGACGACACCGACCAGGTGATACCGTCCGGGCTCATCCAGATAACGCCGTTCGCTCCCACGGCAACAAAGCGGGCTAACAAAGCGTTGTAGGTGACTGCGTTCATCGCGTCGTTCGTGGGGCTGTTTATCGGCCTCCAGGCTTTGCCGTCCAGGCTGCGGAGCAGGGTGCCATTGGCGCCGACGGCGATGTATATCGACGATTGAAAAGGGATGCCATTCGGAACGATCTCGTTTTCAAAGTAGAGAAAGCCATTTCTGTCGATGGTTGTTCGTCCATCAGCCACGACCGTGCCATCCGATACATCCACATATGTTCCATAGGCGATGCCGCGCAGATCGTTGGTGGTGCCGGAATTTCCTGTAGTCCAAATGTTGCCTGCAATTCGCGGTGTGGCCTCAACCGGCACTGATCCGGGGCCGCCGGGACCGCCGTCGCGTCGTCCGTTGATGGAAAAGCTATAAAGATCGTCATTAATCATGAAGGTCTTTACCGCAGTCGCGGTAAAGGGCGACCTCACGTTAACGTAGGTTTCGCATGGAAACTCTTGCGTTTGATTTTCCACCTGGCATTTTTCAGGAGAAGCGCCGGGGCCGCGTTGCCGGAACACCCAATACTCAACGCCAGGTTCCATCGGCCAGGCGAGGGTGACGCGGCTGTCTTTCGCCACGGCAGTCACACCGACGCTGCCGGGGCCACTGGCGGCACCGGGCGGGTCAGCGGGAGAACCGCTACCGCCGCCGCAACTTTGCAAAAGCAGCGCGGAGAGGGAGAAAAGAACAGCAAGGGATCGCTTCATTGTTGCGGGGCGTTGAATTGCCATGTGGGTTTTTTCACCAGCGTCAGAATATAAGGCCAAACATCGCGACAGCAAGGCCGCAGGAAAGACCGATAGTTAATCGCATATACCCGTTTTGTGTCAAGGTGTACGGAGGGTTGGCGGTGAATTATTGCTTCCCTCGTCGCAAGCCAGCCAAGCTCAACGGACACCCTCCCCACAATTTTCACGAACGACAGCAGTAGGGCGGGGCTTGCCCCGCGCGGTGAGAATTTCAAGGTTAGCGCCGCGCGGGGCAAGCCCCGCCCTACCTCATCATTCCAGCGAAAGCTGGAATCCAGCTTATTAAATATAACTGGCGCAGCCAGACAACATCGGGTTTGTCCGCTACGCGGATTGAATATTTTTGCTGGATTCCAGCTTGCGCTGGAATGACGAGGTAGGGTGAGGGGAATTTGTGAGGAGAGGGGGCTTGCAAAATCCCCATCGCCCTAACATAAGATGTAGCCAAATGACAACATAACTGTATCTTTGTATGTAAATGTCTTTGAATAAATTCAAGCGCTAATGTAGAATAGACCTTTATGCAGTATCGATCCAATTACCTTTTACTTTATGTGGTTATCTATATTGATGTGATGTAGTGCCAAACTGAACAAGTTAAATATCTCGCTAAAATATATGACAAAAAACAGCTTGACAGCCCCATCAGCCACGGCAACCTTTTTGCACGGCACGGCACGGCACGGCACGGCACGGCACGGCACGGCACGGCACGGCACGGCACGGCACGGCACGGCACGGCACG
>JAITMU010000001.1 GCA_031277195.1 Gallionellaceae bacterium
AGCATTTTAACAGGCATTTGCCAAAAAACAGCAGATGCCATACGTTATGCAGGGTTAAGCAGGTTTTCATCGTCAAGAATCAGTATCATTCACCCCTCTTAACCCGCCCTGAATGTTCATGGAATCGCTGCTTGTTTCAACGGGTGTCGTCGCCCTCGCCGAAATCGGCGACAAAACCCAGCTTCTGGCCTTTTTGCTCGCCGCCCGCTTCAAAAAACCCGTGCCCATCATTCTCGGCATTTTGGTTGCCACGCTGCTGAATCACGGCTTGGCAGGCGCGCTGGGCGCGTGGATCACAGCGACGATCAGCCCGGAAATCCTGCGCTGGGCGCTGGGATTGTCATTCATCGGCATGGCCATCTGGACGCTGACTCCCGACAAGATCGAAGACGAAGAAGCTCAGATCGCCGGAAAACTCGGCGTGTTTGGCGCGACGCTGATTACGTTTTTTCTCGCCGAAATGGGCGACAAAACCCAGGTCGCCACGGTCGCATTGGCGGCGCACTATGCCGCGCCGCTGCTGGTTGTCATCGGCACGACGCTGGGCATGTTGATCGCCGACGTGCCTGCCGTGTTTGTCGGCGACCGGCTTGCGGCAAAAATTCCGATGAAGCTGGTACACTCGATTGCCGCCGCAGTCTTTGCGCTGCTTGGGGTTGCGACCCTGTTTGGCGCGGGGGCGAAGTTTGGGATTTAACGTAGATTGCTTTGGATCATGCACACCGAAAAACTGCCAGACCTGACGCACGACCACATCTTCGATACCGGCAACGCCGCCGCTGAGCGCGGCACGCGGGTGGTGATGTGGATCACGGTTGTGATGATGGTGGTCGAGATTACCGCCGGTTGGTGGTTCAATTCGATGGCCTTGCTGGCCGACGGCTGGCACATGAGTTCCCATGCGGTTGCGATTGGCCTTTCCGCGCTGGCGTACACGACGGCGCGGCGTTACGCCAAAGATCCGCGCTTTGCTTTCGGCACCTGGAAAATCGAAATTCTGGCGGGCTTTTCCAGCGCCCTGTTTCTGCTTGGCGTCGTCGCGGTCATGCTGACGAGTTCAGTGGAGCGGCTGCTTGCGCCGCAACCCATCCAGTATCAGGAAGCGATTGTGATCGCCATTCTCGGCCTGATCGTCAACATCGTTTGCGCGCTGATTCTCGGCAAAGCGCATCATCACGATCATGGCCATGATCACGGCCACGCGCATGGGCACGACCACCACCATCATCAAGACCTCAACCTGAAATCCGCCTACCTCCACGTCATCGCCGACGCGGCGACATCGGTGCTGGCGATTGTGGCCTTGCTCGGCGGCATGGTGTACGGCTGGTCCTGGCTGGATCCGGTCATGGGCATCGTCGGCGCCGCATTGATTTCCGTCTGGGCCAAGGGGCTGATCACCGAAACCGGCAAGATATTGCTCGACCGCGAAATGGATCATCCGGTGGTCGAAGAAATTCGGGAAGTGGTGGAAACAGGCGACGCCCGCATCACCGACCTGCATGTCTGGCGCGTCGGCAAACAGGTTTATTCATGCGCCATCGCGCTGGTGACGCACGACACGGCGATCACGCCGGAGGTGATACGCAGCCGCCTGTCCGTGCATGAGGAGATTGTGCATTCGACCATTGAGATTCACTACCGCCCGCAATCCGGCTCATGAGTCCCGTTCGGTTTTCCTCGGCTTCCTCGGCGCGCGACTGAACAGCGCGTCATACAGGCAATTCGGCAACCACTTCATCACCCGCCCCACCATCGCCATCTGCCAGGGCACCACGGCAAACGCTTTTCCCGATTCAATGACGCGCGCGATGCGTTGCGCGGCCTCGTCCGCTTCGAGGATGAACGGCATGGAATACGGATTGATGTCCGTCAGCGGGGTGCGAATGTAACCGGGGCAGATGGTGATGCTGTTCACGCCGCTGCCGTGCAATTCGAGGCGCAGGCTTTCCATGTAGGAAATCAGCGCGGCCTTGGACGCCGAGTACGCGCCGGAACCGCGCAGACCGCGGAATCCGGCAACGCTGGCGATGCCGACCAGCTTGCCGCGCTTGGCTTCACGCATGACATCGAGAAAAGGCTGGAAGGTTTTCACCACGCCGATCAGGTTGATGTCCACAACCTGCTGGAACACGTCATTGTCCTCGGCGTAGCGGGTGAGTGTGCCGATGCTGACACCGGCATTGGCAATAACGATGTCGGGCGCGCCGACATGCAGGATGAAATGCTGCGCGGCGGACTGCAACGCCGCCGCGTCGCGCACATCCAGCGGATAAAGCTGAACCCGACCAGGATACTGTTCGGCGAGATGCCGCAACGGATCACTCCGACGGGCAGCGACGCCGACGACAGCGCCGCGATCAAGATAATGCTCCGCCAGCGCCAGGCCGAGACCGCTGGATGCGCCGGTGATGAAAACCGTCTGTTGTCCGGTTTGCATTTCGCGGCCTGGCGGCAATCAGCCCGTTATTTCTTCGGACGCTCGCTGCGCGCTTTTTCGATCAGCGCTTCCAATACGCGCACCGTATCTCCTGGTTGCAATCCGGTGATGAGATATTTGCCATCCACAATCAACGTCGGCGTGCCGCGCAAACCGTAGGCTTGACCAAGCTGCTTGGCGCGCATCACCGAACTTTGCACAGAGAACGAGTTGTAGGCGCTGTTGAATTTGGCGGAATCAACGCCGTTACGGGCAAGGAAACGCGCGGTGGAGGTTTGATCCATCAACTCAATGCCGCTGTTCCACGCCGTAAACAGCGGGTCATGCAACTGCTCGCGCATCTTCATGGTTTCCAGCGCGTAAAACGTGCGCGCGCTGACTTCCCAAACAGGATTGAACGTGGCGGGGACGTAGGTGAAAGTGACATCGCCCGGCATTTTCTTCTTCCACGTGCTGATGTACGGCTCCAGGTGATAGCAGTGAATGCAGCCGTAAAAAAAGAATTCCAGCACTTCGATTTTGTTGCCGCTCTGCACCGGCTGCGGCGAGCTGAGCACCGTGTAATCCTTGCCCGGCGCAAGCGACGTGGCAGCGAATGCGGGAACGGCGCAGAGCAGCAACAGCGCCACAAAAAATTGCTTGATCGATTTCACCTTGATTTCTCCTTGGAACAGAATTATTCGAGCGTCATTACGGCCTTATTGGAGTCGT
>JAITMU010000045.1 GCA_031277195.1 Gallionellaceae bacterium
CATCCTGGCCTTCCCCCGTAAACGGGGGAAGGAACAATCCCCTCCCCTGCTTGCGGGGGAGGGTTAGGGTGGGGGCTCCGTGACCTCTGTGTTCTCTGTGGCTATAAGAATTTCGAGATTTTACACCAGCGGCGCTTACGCCTTGGTCTCTGCATTCAACATGCGCTCGATATACCGCGCGATGAGATCAATCTCCAAATTCACTTTCGTGCCAGCACACAATTCCTTCAACGTCGTCATCGCCAGCGTATGCGGAATCAAATTCACTTCAAACGCCGCGCCGTCAACGTGATTCACCGTGAGACTGACGCCGTTGATCGTGATCGAACCTTTGTTCGCGATGTATTTCGCCAGCGATTCAGGCGCGCGCACGCGCAGCCGCCAGCTTTCGCCCAGATCATCAAACGCGACCACCTCGCCCACGCCGTCCACATGGCCGCTGACCAGATGCCCGCCCAGACGGTCAGACAAACGCAGCGCCTTTTCCAGATTCACCGCCACGCCCGCGTGTTCCAGTCCAACCGTGCAATCCAGCGTCTCACGCGACACATCCACGGTAAACGCATCGCCCTGTATCGCCACCACGGTCAAACACACGCCATTCACCGCGATGCTGTCCCCCAGCGCAACATCATCCATGCCCAAGCTGCGCGTTTGCACAGACAGACGCAGGCCGCCGTCGCGCGCGTCCGCACGGGCGATGGTTCCGATGTCTGCTACTATTCCGCTAAACATGTTTCACTTCCTCCGGCAAAATTTGAACGAAATGCCAACCCCATCCAAGCTGCTATTCCTTCCGGGCGCATCCGGCGACACTACTTTCTGGCAACCAGTAGCCGAATCATTGGCTCACGGCGGCACTCACGTTCACATGGGCTGGCCCGGTTTCGGCTCAACACCATCCAGCCCGGATGTTAGTGGAATAAGCGATCTCGTCCCAATCGTTCTGGCCGAAATCGATCAGCCCGTTGCCATCGTCGGTCAATCCATCGGGAGCGTCATCGCAACAATGGCTGCACTGGAACGCCCCGATCTCGTCACACATCTGGTTCTCGCCGTCACCTCGGGCGGCATCAATGTCGCCGATCTCGGCGCGCAAGACTGGCGTCCAGAATTCTTTGCTGCACATCCAACGCATCCTCGCTGGATCGGCGATTTCAAAACCGACCTCACATCCCGCCTCGGCGCCATCCGGATACCGACTTTGCTGCTATGGGGAGATGCCGATCCCATTAGCCCCGTAGCGGTGGGGAAACGCCTCGCCACACTTCTGCCAAATGCCAAGTTGCATATTTTCGCTGGCGGCACACACGATCTTGCACATGCGCGCGCAGCGGAAGTCGCGCCGCTCATCGACGCACATCTTGCCAAAACAGATTGAATGCCTGCCCGACGGAAGGCTACACTTCACCGCGCTGCATCAGCGACATCTCCGCTAAGCGCGTTGCACCATTCCATTGCTTCAGCCTCGCGCTCGCGATCAGCCGCCATCGCCCGATAACCATCATCCAGCGATGCATTCACCACATGCGGGCGCAGCAAATCTTCGCCGTGTCACTTCCTCACCCGCGCCACCACGCGCAAGTCCGCGCCGACGCAGCGCACGTCGCGCCATTCCAGTTCCACGCGCTGATCCAGATTTTCCAGTTCGCTCAAATGCGCCAAGCCGCGCGCGGCGTCGCCGAGCAGGCTGGGGGCGAGGTAAAGCGCCAGTTCATCAACCAACCCTGCGCGCAACAAAGCGCCGTTCAAACACGCGCCGGCTTCCACCAGCACTTCGTTGCAACCGCGCGCGGCGAGGTCGCGCAGCAAGGCAGCGAGATCCAGGCCGTCATCCCATCTGGGGGTGCGGACGACGCACGCGCCCGCCCGCTCCAGCACGGCGGCTTTGTCCACGCTGCTTTCGTCGGCGGTGTAGATTACCGCGCCGCCGCCTTGCAACAAACGCGCGTCAGGCGGTGTGCGCAATACCGTGTCGGCGACAACGCGCAAGGGTTGGCGACTGGCAGACGGCAGGCGCACATTGAGCAGCGGGTCGTCGGCCAGCACGGTGCCGATGCCGGTCAGCACGGCGCAGGAGCGCGCGCGCAGACGCTGCACATCGCGGCGCGCGTCTTCGCCGGTGATCCATTGGCTCGCGCCATTTTTCAGCGCGGTGCGGCCATCCAGACTGGCGGCGATCTTGCTGCATACCCAAGGCGTGCCGCGCGTCATGCGCATGAAAAAACCGATGTTCAGTTCGCGCGCTTCGGCTTCCATCAAGCCGCATTCGATTTCGATGCCCGCTTCGCGCAACTTTTCCATACCGCGTCCGGCGACATTCGGATTCGGGTCTTGCGTCGCCGCGACCACGCGCGCCACGCCAGCCTGTATCAACGCATCAACGCACGGCGGCGTGCGTCCCTGATGATTGCACGGCTCCAGCGTGACATAGGCGGTCGCGCCGCGCGCCGCTTCGCCTGCAACACGCAAAGCGTGCGCCTCCGCATGCGGCTCGCCCGCGCGCTCGTGCCAGCCTTCGCCGACAATCGCGCCATCCTTCACCAGCACGCAACCAACGCGCGGATTCGGCGTGGCGGTCTCAAGACCGCGCCGCGCGAGTTGCAAGGCGCGCGCCATCCATTGGCTGTCGGTGGTGGTCATGTTTAATTCCTCCTAAACGGAGAGTAGAAGCACTCCCTCTCCCTTGATGGGAGAGGGTTGGGGGGAGGGTGAAAATTTTCCGCCCCCTCTCCCCTACCCCTCTCCCACGAGGGGAGAGGGGATTAAGTCTTCTGCCGCCGCGATGGCTTTTTGCTCACCGCCTCCACCGCGTCGGCAAAATCGCCCACATCCTGAAAACTTTTGTACACGGACGCGAAACGAATGTAGGCAACCTTGTCCAGCCGGAGCAATTCCCGCATCACCATTTCGCCGATCTGGCGCGAAGCGATCTCGCGTTCGCCGAGTTCAAACACTTTTTGCGTGACGTGGTGAATGGCGGCGTCCACCAGCTCGGTCGGGACGGGGCGTCTGTGCAGCGCGCGGTTGAAGCTGGTGCGCAATTTTTCTTCATCGAACTCGCTGCGCGTCCCGCTCCGCTTCACCACCTGCGGCATCCGCACCTCCACGGTTTCGTAAGTGGTAAAGCGCTTGTCGCACGACAGGCAACGACGGCGACGACGGATGCTGTCGCCTTCATCGCTCTCGCGCGTGTCCACGACTTGCGTGTCGGGGTGTTTGCAGAAGGGGCATTTCATGGTCGATCACCCAATAAATCGTAGGCTGGGTTGAACGCAGAGAAACCCAGCGTCACCATGTCGAATCGTCGTGCGCCATGCTGGGTTTCCCCCCGACCAAAAACACTTCGGGGCTCAACCCAGCCTACGAACTCGCATCTCTTAATCGCCATACACCGGAAACCGCGCGCACAAAGCCTGCACCTCGCCCGCTACGCGCGCGATCACGGCGTCATCGTTCGGCGCGTCGAGCACGTCGGCGATCAGGTGGGCGAGTTTTTCGGCTTCCAGTTCCTTGAAGCCGCGCGTGGTCATGGCGGGGCTGCCGATGCGAATGCCGGAAGTGACGAACGGCTTTTGCGGGTCGTTGGGGATGGCGTTTTTGTTCACCGTGATGTGGGCGCGACTGAGTGCGGCTTCAGCGTCCTTGCCGGTGAGGTTTTTCGCGCGCAAGTCCACCAGAAACACATGGCTGTCGGTGCGACCCGACACGATGCGCACGCCGCGCTCGTGCAGCACGCGCGCCATCACCTGCGCGTTGTGAATCACCTGTATCTGGCTGGCTTTGAATTCCGCGCTCGCCGCTTCCTTGAGCGCCACCGCCTTGGCGGCAATCACATGCATCAGCGGGCCGCCTTGCAAGCAAGGGAAAATCGCGGAGTTCAGCGCCTTCTCGTGTTCGGCCTTGGACAAAATCAATCCGCCGCGCGGGCCGCGCAAAGTCTTGTGCGTGGTGGTGGTGACGAAATCAGCGATGCCGACCGGATTGGGATACAGCCCCGCCGCGATCAATCCGGCGTAGTGCGCCATGTCCACGAACAGATATGCGCCGACGCTATCCGCAATCGCGCGGAAACGCTTCCAGTCGATCACCAGCGCATACGCCGACGCGCCCGCCACGATCATCTTGGGCTTGTGCTCCAGCGCCAGCCGCTGCACTTCGTCGTAATCAATTTCTTCCTTGTCGTTGAGGCCGTAAGCGATGACCTTGTACAGCTTGCCGCTGATGTTGACCGACGCGCCATGGGTCAAATGGCCGCCGTGCGCCAGCGACATGCCGAGGATGGTGTCGCCGGGTTGCAGCATGGAAACATACACCGCCTGATTCGCCTGCGAACCGGAATGCGGCTGCACGTTCGCGTATTCCGCGCCGAACAACGCCTTCGCGCGGTCGATCGCCAGTTGCTCGGCGATGTCCACATACTCGCAACCGCCGTAATAACGCTTGCCGGGATAACCCTCGGCGTACTTGTTGGTGAGCTTGCTGCCCTGCGCCTCCATCACCGCCGGACTGGTGTAGTTTTCAGACGCGATCAGCTCAATGTGATCTTCCTGACGCTGGTTTTCATGCTGGATGGCTTGCCAGAGTTCAGGATCGGTGTGGGCGAGGGTGTTTTTGTAAGAAAACATGCTGCGGCCTTTGGTTAGCAATGAAAAGGCGCATATTTTAACAGCTTGGAGCCCTGTGTAGGGCGGGGCTTGCCCCACTGCTGTCCCACAATTTTTTTGTATTTGGCAGAAGGAGCAGCGCAGAAAGCAAAATACATC
>JAITMU010000175.1 GCA_031277195.1 Gallionellaceae bacterium
CTGAACGCCTTGCGCAAGGAACACGTGCAAGTGGCGATCTATCTGGTGAACGGCATCAAACTGCAAGGCCAGGTCGAGTCATTCGATCAATACGTGGTTCTGTTGAAAAACACGGTCACTCAGATGGTGTACAAGCACGCCATCTCCACCATCGTTCCGTCGCGGATGGTTTCCTTCTCGTCCGATCCTCCCGCTTGATGTCTGGCGCGGCGGCGGACGCTGCCGTCCTGGTCAGTCTCGACCTGGGCGATTCGGGTTACGCCGAAAGTCTGGAAGAATTGAAATTGCTGGCGGACAGCGCGGGTGTCCGTGCCGTCGCGCTGGTGGAAGGCAAACGCCAGCATCCCGATGCGTCAACCTTTGCCGGCAGCGGCAAGGTGGATGAAATCGCCGGGACGGTCGAGCGCACCGGCGCTGGGCTGGTCGTCTTCAATCACGATCTTTCGCCCGCGCAGATGCGCAATCTCGCCGGTCGCATCGACGCGCGGGTGATCGACCGCACCATGCTGATCCTGGATATTTTCGCGCAGCGCGCGCAGAGCCACGAAGGCAAGGTGCAGGTGGAACTCGCGCAGCTCAAATATCTGTCCACGCGGCTGGCGGGCATGAATCGCGACATGGGGCAGCAGAAAAACGCCGTCGGCGCGCGCGGCCCCGGCGAAATGCAGTTGGAGCTGGATCGGCGCAAACTGGACAAGCGCGTGCATCTTTTGAACGAACGCCTGCGCAAACTCAAGCGCCAGCGCGAAGTGCGCCGCCGCGCGCGCAGTCGCGCCGATGTGCTGTCGGTCTCGCTCGTCGGCTACACCAACGCGGGCAAATCCACGCTGTTCAACCGGCTGACGCAGGCGGGCGTGTATGCCGCCGATCAGCTGTTCGCCACGCTGGATACCACTTCGCGCCGGATATTCCTGTCGGGAAGCGAGGGCGGCGCGCAGGTGGTGTTGTCGGACACGGTGGGTTTCATCCGCCACTTGCCGCACAGTTTGATCGCCGCGTTTCGCGGCACGCTGGAGGAAACCGCGCAGGCGGATTTGTTGCTGCATGTGGTCGATGCCAACAGCCCGGAGCGCCACGAGCAAATCAGTGAAGTGAACAAGGTTTTGCACGAGATCGGCGCGGATCGCATTCCGCAGATTCTGGTGTTCAACAAGATCGATCTGGCCGGCCTGCCGCCGGACGTGCAGCATGATGAATATGGTAGAATCGCGCGCATTCATGTCAGCGCCAAAACCGGCGCTGGAATGGATGATTTACGCGCAGCGCTGGCAGCAATGCGGGATGAATGCGCGCTTCCTGACGAAGCGCCGCCGCAGGCGTGGCACCCACTTGATTGACGATTGAAATGGCAGGACGGACATGGCATTGAATGACCCGCAATGGGGCGGCAACAACAACAAAAAGAACGATGGCCCGCCGGATCTGGAGGCCGTGCTGCGCGATCTCAACAAGAAGATCGCGTCGCTGTTTGGCGGCAAGAAAAAAGGCAATGGCGGCGGTAATATCGGCGGTAATTCCGGCGGCGCAGCGCCCGCGCCCAGAGGCTCCGGCGGCGGCCTTGGCATCGGCCTGATTTCGATCATCGCCATCCTGATCTGGGTCGGCAGCGGCTTTTACATTGTGGATGCCGGTCAGCGCGGCGTGGTGCTGCGCTTCGGCAAATTTGTGACCGTGACCGAACCTGGCCCGCGCTGGCACATGCCGTTCCCGATTGAATCCGTCGAGGTGGTCGATCTGAACCAGGTCAGAACCGTGGTTGTCGGCTATCGCGATAACGTCAAGAACAAGCAACTGCAGGAATCGCTGATGCTCACCGATGACGAGAACATCATCGACATCCAGTTTGCGGTGCAATACGTCCTGAGCGATCCCGCCGCATACTTGTTCAACAATCGTTTCAACACCGAGGAGGAGGCCAGCGAGATTGTGCGTCAGATCGCCGAGACCACCATCCGCGAAGTGGTCGGCAAGAACAAGATGGACTTCGTGCTGTACGAAGGGCGCGAACAGGTGGCGGCAGCGACTACCCAGTTGATTCAGGAAATTCTTGACCGCTACAAATCCGGCATTCTGGTGAGCAAAGTGACCATGCAGAACGCGCAACCGCCGGAGCAGGTGCAAGCCGCGTTCAATGATGCGGTCAAGGCGGGACAGGATCGCGAGCGGCAGAAAAACGAAGGTCAGGCGTATGCCAACGATGTCGTGCCGCGCGCCAAAGGCGCGGCAGCGCGTCTGTTGCAGGAGGCCGACGGTTACAAACAGAGCGTGATCGCGAATGCGGAAGGTGACGCCAGCCGCTTCAAGCAGATTCTCGTGGAATATGAAAAAGCGCCGCAGGTGACGCGCGAGCGCATGTATATCGACATGATGCAACAGATACTCAGCAGCACAACCAAGATTCTGGTTGACCAGAAGAACGGCAGCAATCTGCTCTACCTGCCGCTCGACAAACTGATCCAGAACACGACTGGATCATCGACGGCGGATGCCGCCGCCCCCAAACCGCCCGAACAGGCTGCGCCACCAGCGGCAGCAGCCGTGCGCGACAGACCGATCGACCGGGAGGAGCGCCCATGAAATCCCTGAACAATCTCCTGATCGGCACGGTCGTCGTGCTGATTTTGTTGAGCCTGAGCTTCTTCGTCGTTGACCAGCGCCAATCGGCCATCGTGTTCCAGCTTGGTGAAATCGTCTCGGTGAAAAAAGAGCCGGGTCTCTATTTCAAGATACCGCTGGTGCAGAACGTGCGCTATTTCGATTCGCGCATTCTGACGATGGACAGCACGGAGCCGGAGCGTTTCATCACGGCGGAAAAGAAAAACATGATGGTGGATTCCTTCGTCAAATGGCGCATCGCTGACGTGCAGCAGTATTACGTCAGCGTGGGCGGCGACGAAAAGCGCGCGCAGACGCGGCTGATGCAAACCGTGAACGCGGCGATGCGCGAGGAATTCGGCAAGCGCACGATACACGATGTCGTTTCCGGCGAGCGCGATCAGATCATGGAAGTGCTGCGCGAAAAAACCAACAGCGACGCGAACAAGATCGGCGTTCAGGTGCTGGATGTGCGCTTGAAGCGCGTGGATTTCCCGCCGGAAATCAGTGATTCCGTTTATCGTCGCATGGACGCGGAACGCAATCGTGTCGCCAATGAACTGCGCGCGACCGGTAACGCCGAAAGCGAGCAGATTCGCGCCGACGCCGACCGCCAGGTGCAGATCATTCTGGCCGACGCCTATCGCGACGCGCAACGCATCAAGGGCGAGGGCGATGCCAAGGCGACTTCGATTTACGCTGCCGCGTTCGGTCGCAATTCCGAGTTCTACGCGTTCTATCGCAGCCTCGACGCCTACAAGCAGAGCTTCAAAAACAAGAACGACATGATGGTGATCGACCCCAGCTCGCCCTTCTTCAAATACATGAAGGGCACGGGCAAATAAGTGCTGGATTACTGGCTGCTTGGGCTGGCGCTGATGTTGGTCATTGAAGGAATCCTGCCGTTTCTGTTGCCTGCGCAATGGCGGGAGGTTTTCCGCCGCGCGGTGACGTTGAGCGACGGTCAGCTTCGCTTTCTCGGTTTGACCTCCATGCTGCTGGGTCTGTTGCTGTTGTACTGGGTGAAATAAACAATGTCGAATTCCAACTGGCTGTTGCCGGAATACATACAGGACATGCTGCCGGACGAAGCCTGGCGCATCGAGCGTATGCGCGCCGACGTGCTGGAACTGCTGCGCCGCTCCGGCTATCAACTGGTCGCGCCGCCGCTGCTGGAATACGCCGAATCGCTGCTGGTCACGGGCAGCCGCGACATGGATTTGCGCACCTTCAAACTGGTCGATCAGTTGAGCGGACGCACGCTAGGCCTGCGCGCCGACATCACCCCGCAGGCCGCCCGGATCGACGCCCACATGCTCAACCGCAAGGGCGTGACCCGTCTGTGTTATGCCGGACAGGTATTGCATACCTTGCCCGCGTCGGAGAATCGCCACCGCGAAGCCACCCAGGTCGGCGCCGAGCTGTTCGGTCACGCCGGTATCGAAAGCGATATCGAGGTGCAGCGGCTCATGCTG
>JAITMU010000038.1 GCA_031277195.1 Gallionellaceae bacterium
CGGCGACAGCAAGCAGGACGAGGACGAGTTGCAGCGAGTTCATGGGGCGCGCAAAAATGGATGGATTGCCCGATGATGCCTTAAGTTGTGCGGGGTTTCAAAGTTTCGTTTTGAATTTCGTTTTGAATTTCCCCCATGCCCGTTGCTTCTGCCGTCATTCCCGCGCAGGCGGGAATCCAAGGACTTTCGTTTTTATTTGACATGCAGTCCAAACTCCCAACCACCACCCCCACGGCCGGGGAGTCCCGCCTGCGCGGGAATGACGGGGAAAACTCAAACTGAGGTGCCATCTCCGAATTTGCAGGCAACGCAGGAAAAAACGCTTGCATTTCCCCCATCCCGCCACTGCTATAATCCCCGCCATGAACTCCACCACACCCGCCTCCCAACACGCGCTTGACCTGGCGCGCGAAGTGTTCGACATCGAAGCCTCCGCCGTTGCGGCGCTCGCCCGACGGCTGGACGAGGGCTTTCTGCGCGCGATTGATCTCATCCTTACCTGCAAAGGCCGCGTCATCGTCAGCGGCATGGGCAAGTCCGGGCACATCGCGCGCAAGATCGCGGCCACGCTGTCCAGCACCGGCACGCCGGCGTATTTCGTGCATCCGGGCGAGGCCAGTCATGGCGACCTCGGCATGGTCACCGGCGACGATGTGTTCATCGCGCTGTCCTATTCCGGCGAAAGCGGGGAGCTGCTCACCATCCTGCCCATCATCAAACGCCAGGGCGCGAAACTCATCAGCCTGACCGGCAATCCGCAATCGCGGCTGGCGCAAGCGTCCGACGTGCATCTGGATACGGCGGTGGAAAAGGAAGCCTGTCCGCTGGAACTCGCGCCAACGGCCAGCACTACCGCCGCACTGGCGATGGGTGACGCGCTGGCGATGGTGCTGCTCGACGCCAAGGGATTCAAGGCCGAAGATTTCGCGCGCTCGCATCCGGGCGGCAGTCTGGGGCGGCGTCTGCTCACCCATGTGCGCGATGTCATGCGCAGCGGTGATCGCATCCCGTCGATTCCCGAAGGCGCGTTGCTGTCCGACGCGGTACTGGAAATTTCGCGCAAGGGTCTGGGTATGACTGCCGTGGTGGACAGCGACAACCGCCTGATCGGCATCTACACCGACGGCGACCTGCGCCGCGCGCTGGAAAAAAATCTGAACATCGGCATGACGCCGGTTGCCAGCGTGATGTCACGCAATCCGCGCACCATCACCGCCGACGCGATGGCGGCGGAAGCGGTGCAGCAGATGGAGAAATACCACATCAGCCAGATGCCGGTGGTGGATGCCGACAAACGCCTGATCGGCGCGCTGAACATGCACGATTTGCTGCACGCCAAGGTGATTTGAATGCCCGCAAAATTGTTTGACCGGATCAAAGCCGTCCGCCTGATTGCCTTCGACATCGACGGCGTGATGACCGACGGCGGTTTGTTTCTGACCGATTCCGGCGAAGAAATCAAACGCTTCAATTCGCTCGACGGCCACGGCCTGAAAATGCTGCGCGCCACCGGCGTGATTCCCGCCATCATCACCGGACGCACCTCGCGCTCCGTGGAATTGCGCGCGAAAAATCTCGGCATCGAACACGTGTTTCAAGGCGTGGAGCACAAGCTCGACGCGCTGCGCGTGTTGCTGGAAAGGCTGAATCTTCCGCCTGAAGCGGCTGCGTTCATGGGCGACGATGTTGTCGATCTGCCGCCCATGCAGCACGCCGGTCTCGCGCTGACCGTGCCGGATGCGCCGGAAATCGTGCGTGAGCGCGCGCATTACGTCACCGCGCGCCGAGGCGGTCACGGCGCCGTGCGCGAAGTGTGCGAATTGCTGATGGCAGCGCAAGGCACGCTGGACGCGCAGCTCGCGCCTTATCTGCAAACGGAGAACGCATGACCACCAGCCTGCCCGGCAAACTGCGCGAATGGATGCCGCTGCTGCCCCTGCTGCTGATGCTGGCAGGCACCTACTGGCTGAGCCAGCAGGTGCAGCCGCTGGATAACAACAACGGCAACAACCGCCACGACCCCGACATCATCGTCAATCAATTCACGGCGACGGATCTGAACGAAAACGGCACGCCGCATTATCTGCTGTCGGCGGAAAAAGTGATCCACTATGCCGACGACGACAGCACGCACCTGACCGAACCGCGCTTGAGCAGCTTCAATCCTGGCGCGCCGCCTGTTCACGCTTCTGCTGAAACCGGCGAGGTGTCCAGCAAGGGCGACCATGTTTATCTGCGCGGCGCGGTCAAGGTCGTGCGCGAGGCCAACGCAAAACAAAGCGAGATGACATTCACCACCGATTATCTGCACGTCGCCTACAAGGAAGACCGGATGGAAACGGATCGTCCGGTCACGCTGACAGACGCGCACAGCATCGTGCAGGCGACCGGCTTGCAATATGACAACAAAACGCGGGTGATGAACCTGCTGGCAGAGGTTAGAAGCACGCATGAGATCGGGAAGCGTTAATCAAACGGCTCCCTCTCCCCTTGCGGGAGAGGGCTGGGGAGAGGGGGCAAGTTTGGCGCGCCCCTTTCCCCTCTCCCCTTCCCCTCTCCCGCAAGGGGAGAGGGGCGTTGCATTGACATTGACATTGGCGCTGGCGCTACTGCTCGCCTGCGCCCCCGCCCACGCGGATCGCGCCGACCGCAATCAGCCGGTGCATCTGGAAGCGGATCAGGTCAAAATCGACGACACCAAACAGATCAGCACGTTTGATGGCCGGGTGCAGTTGCGTCAGGGGACGGCGCTGTTGCGCGCGGACACGATGGTCGTCACCCAGGACGCGAGCGGCAACATGCACGGCACCGCCACCGGACAACCCGCCAGCTTTCGTCAGAAGCGCGAGGGGCTGAATGAGTACATCGACGGTTACGCGCAGCGCATCGAATACGACACGGCCACCGACACCGTGCATCTTTATGGTCAGGCGCGCATCACGCGCGGGGCGGATCAGGTGCGCGGCGACCACATCAGTTACAACTCGCGCACCGAAATTTTTCAGGTGCATGGCGCGGATGCCGTCTCAGGACAGGATCAAGGCCGCGTGCATATCGTGATTCAACCCAAGCCCAAGCCGGAAACCAACGAAGCGCTGCCGATCAAGCCCGCTGACACGCTGGGACCCGCCGACGAGGACGCGCCATGAGCGAACTGCGCGCCGTTTCGCTGAACAAGCGCTATCGCTCGCGCGTCGTGGTGCATGACGTGTCGCTGTCGCTGAAAAGCGGCGAAGTGGTCGGCCTGCTCGGCCCCAACGGCGCGGGTAAAACCACCTGCTTCTACATGATCGTCGGATTGGTGGCGTCTGACGGCGGCGACATTTTCATCGACGAGCAGAACATCACGCATCTGCCCATACACCGCCGCGCGCAACTGGGGCTGGGCTATCTGCCGCAGGAAGCGTCGATTTTCCGCCGCCTCACCGTGGCGCAAAACATCCGCGCCATTCTGGAGCTGAAGGATTACGACGAAAACGAAATTGAAGAACGGCTGCAAGCGCTGCTGGGGGATTTGCACATCACCCACATCCGCAACAATCCGGCGGCGAGCTTGTCCGGCGGCGAGCGGCGGCGCGTCGAAATCGCGCGCGCGCTGGCCACCAACCCGCGCTTCATCCTGCTCGATGAACCGTTCGCTGGCGTTGATCCCATCGCCGTGCTGGATATCCAGAAAATCATCCGTTTTCTCACGGATCGCGACATCGGCGTGCTGATCACCGACCATAACGTGCGCGAAACATTGGGGATTTGCGACCGCGCCTACATCATCAACGCGGGCACGGTGATGACGGAGGGCAAGCCGGACGAAATCATCTATAATGAGGCCGTGAGAAAGATTTATCTCGGTGAACATTTCAAGCTGTAAACCGGCGGGCGTGACGCCTGCAAAAACCGGCTATGACATCGCACAGTCCATCCCTTCCGCAAGCCTTTTCATAACGCTTTAACAAATCCATTTCTAAAAGGAGCGCGCCATGAACCTGAATCTCAGCGGACATCATCTGGAAATCACCCCCGGCATCCGCGAGCATGTGCTGAACAAGATCAGCAAGATCAAACGCCATTTCGATAACGTCATTGACGTGAGCATCATTCTTTCCGTGGAAAAACTGAAGCAGAAGGCGGAAGCCAACGTGCATCTTTCCGGCAAGGACATTTTCGTGGAAAGCGACGACGCCGATCTCTACGTCGCCATCGACGAACTGGTGGAAAAGCTGGATCGCCAGATTCTCAAGCACAAGGAAAAAACCGTCGGACGCCGCCACGCCCATTCCGGCGAGCCTTCGTACGAGGCGGAATAACGGCGCGTCATTCCCACTGCCCAGTTTCCGGAGCGTTTACGGATATGCCTGAAAAGAAAAAAATCAGCCAGATTCTGCCGGCGGAGAACGTCATTTTTGACGCGGATTCCACCAGCAAGAAGCGGGTGTTTGAGCGCGTCGGCCTGTTGTTTGAAAACACGCGGCAGATCGCGCGCGTGCAAGTGTTCGACAGCCTGTTCGCGCGCGAAAAACTCGGCTCCACCGGCCTGGGGCGCGGCGTCGCCATTCCGCATGGTCGCATCAAGGGTCTGCGCGACGCGGTTGCCGCCTTCGTCAAGACAGAAACGCCGATTCCGTTTGAAGCGCCGGACGGGCAGCCGGTGAACTTGATCTTCGTGCTGCTGGTGCCGGAACGCGCGACGGATTTGCATCTGCAACTGCTGGGCGAACTGGCGCAGATGTTCAGCACTCAGAGTTTCCGCGAACAGTTGCAGGCCAGCAATGATCCGGCAGCGTTGCATCAGGTGTTCATGGAGTGGAAGGGATGAGTTGATCAAACCTATCCCCTCTCCCTCCGGGAGAGGGTTAGGGTGAGGGAACACACCATGAAAACCACATCCTCAAACACATTGCCCACTTTTCCCTCACCCCAGCCCTCTCCCGGAGGGAGAGGGGGTATAGGCGAACCATGACCCAAATCACCCTCCGCCAACTTTTCAACGACAAACAGGAACGGCTCTCGCTGACCTGGATCGCTGGCACAAATGGCGGCGGGCGCATGCTCGACAGCGTGCAGATAAACGCCTCGAACATGGGCATCATCGGTCA
>JAITMU010000061.1 GCA_031277195.1 Gallionellaceae bacterium
CTGTGGACGCTGCAATACAGCTTGCGCTCGCCCGACCACTGGGCGATGCTGGGCTGGATGTTCAGCCACACGGCCAGCAAAATTTTTCTGATTGCCAGGTTGTGGGCGTTTCTGCACCACTTTTTTGCGGGCATCCGTTTTCTCGGCATGGACATGGGCTACGGTGTTGAGCTGGCGCAGTCGCGCAGCAGCAGCAAAAAAGTGCTGATCGTCAGTCTGGCGCTGACGGCATTGCTGGGGGCGCGGTTATGGTAAAGCGCATTTTCGACGGCGCGCACGACGGTCTGCGCGGCTGGTTGTTGCAACGCATCAGCGCGGTGGTGATGGCGTTGTACACGATGCTCGCCGTCGGCTGGCTGCTGCTGCATCCGCATCCCGATTACACACAATGGGCGGCGCTGTTCGCCAGCAACACAGTGCGTTCGATAACCTTGCTGTTCCTGCTCGCCCTGTTCGCCCACGCCTGGGTGGGCGTGCGCGACATCGCAATGGACTACGTTAAATCCGCCGGTGTTCGATTGGGCATTTACGGCATCGTGATCGGCTTGCTGGTGTCGTATGCGATTTGGGCGGTGCGAATTTTGTGGGGATTTTGAAAATTAAAACAACCATCAGCAAACGCACTTTCGACGCAGTTATCGTCGGCGCAGGCGGCGCGGGGATGCGCGCGGCGCTGGCTTTGTCCGAAGCCGGATTGAAGGTCGCGGTGCTGTCCAAAGTGTTTCCGACGCGCTCGCACACGGTGGCGGCGCAGGGCGGGATTGCGGCGGCGCTGGGCAATGTCACACCGGACAACTGGCGTTGGCACATGTACGACACGGTGAAAGGCTCGGACTATCTGGGCGATCAGGACGCGATCGAATTCATGTGTCGCACGGCGGCGGAAGTCGTGTACGAGCTGGAACATTTCGGCATGCCGTTTGACCGTCTCGATGACGGCAAAATTTATCAGCGTCCGTTTGGCGGTCACATGCGCGACTTCGGCGCGGCGTTGGCACAGCGCGCGTGCGCGGTTGCGGATCGCACCGGTCACGCCTTGTTGCACACGCTGTATCAGCGCAACGTGCGCGCGGACACGCATTTCTTCGTCGAATGGATGGCGCTCGATCTGGTGCGCGACGAAGACGGCGACGTGCTGGGCGTCACCGCGATGGAAATCGAAACCGGCGAGGTGATGCTGCTGGAAGCGCGCGCGACCTTGTTCGCCACCGGCGGCGCGGCGCGCATTTTCGCGGCCAGCACCAACGCTTACATCAACACCGGCGACGGTCTTGGCATGGCTGCGCGCGCCGGCATTCCTTTGCAGGACATGGAATTTTTCCAGTTTCACCCGACCGGCGTGTATGACGCGGGCGTGCTGATTTCCGAAGGCGCGCGCGGCGAGGGCGGTTATCTCGTTAACAAGCATGGTGATCGCTTCATGCCGAACTACGCGCCGACCGCGCAAGACCTGGCCAGTCGCGACGTGGTGTCGCGCGCGATTGCGACCGAGATCAAGGAAGGGCGCGGCTGCGGTCCGCGCGGCGATCATGTGCTGCTGAAAATCGATCATCTCGGCGAGGACGTGATTCGCAGCCGTCTGCCCGGCGCGCGCGACATCGCGCTCAAATTTGCGCACATCGACCCCGTGCGCGAGCCCATTCCGGTGACGCCGACCGCGCATTACATGATGGGTGGCATCCCTGCCAATTATCACGGTCAGGTGGTCGTGCCGCAGCGCGGCGAGCCGGAAGAAGTGGTGCGGGGTTTTTATGCCGTGGGCGAATGCGCCTGCGTGTCGGTGCATGGCGCGAACCGGCTGGGCTGCAACTCGCTGCTCGATTTGCTGGTGTTCGGACGCGAAGCGGCGCGGCAGATCGTCGAAGACCTCGCGCGCAATCCGCATCCCAAGCCGCTGCCGAACGACGCGGCGGATCGTTCGCTGGAACGCCTGGCGCGACTGGACGCGCGCCATGACGGCGAAAGCGTGGCGGAAGTGGGCGACGCCATGCGTCGGGTGATGCAAACGCATTGCGGTGTGTTTCGTTTTCCGGATTTGCTGGCGGAGGGCGTGCACGAAATCGTCGCGGTGGCCGAGCGCGTGAAAAACGTGGTGATTCGGGACAAGAGCAAGGTGTTCAACACCGCGCGCGTCGAAGCGCTGGAACTCGACAACCTGATCGAAGTCGCGCAAGCCACCATGCACGCTGCTGCCGCGCGTGAAGAAAGCCGCGGCGCGCACGCGCGCGATGATTTTCCGCATCGCGACGACGACCATTGGCTCAAGCATTCCTTGTATTTCAGCGCGAACCGGCAACTCGATTACAAGCCGGTTCGATTGAAACCGATGACGGTGGAATCGTTTCCGCCGAAGGAGCGGGTTTATTGAATGGTAGGCTGGGTGGAGCGCAGCGATACCCAGCAGTAGCATTTCGGAAAATTGCCGGGTATCGCTGCGCTCCACCCAGCCTACAATGCGAAACATGAAATTCAAAATCTATCGCTACAACCCCGAAACCGGCGCGGCGCCGTCCATGCAGGAATACGCGCTGGATGCGTCGTCCGGCATGTTGCTGGATGCGCTGATTGCGTTGAAAGAGCAGGACGACAGTCTGGCGTTTCGCCGTTCCTGTCGCGAGGGCGTGTGCGGGTCGGATGCGATGAACATCAATGGGCGCAACGGCCTGGCGTGCATCACGCCGCTGTCGTCGCTGAAACAGCCCGTCGAATTGCGTCCGCTGCCCGGCTTGCCGGTGGTGCGCGACCTGATCGTGGACATGTCGCAATTCTTCAAGCAATACCATTCGATCAAGCCGTACTTGATCAACAATGACCCGCCGCCGCAAACCGAGCGTCTGCAATCGCCGCGGGAGCGGAAGGAATTGAACGGCCTGTATGAATGCATCCTGTGCGGCTGCTGCTCGACAGCCTGCCCGTCGTTCTGGTGGAATCCGGATCGCTTCGTCGGCCCCGCCGGTTTGCTGCAAGCGTACCGCTTCATCGTGGACAGCCGCGATCAAGCCGCCGACGAACGGCTCGACGATCTGAAAGACCCCTACCGATTGTTCCGCTGCCACACCATCATGAATTGCGCGGACGTGTGCCCGAAGGAGTTGAACCCGACAGCGGCAATCGGGCGGATCAAGGAGAGGATGGTGAAGCGGATGGTGTGATGGAAACCTGTCTGGTTGGATAGTTGTTTTATTGGTGGGAGAGGGATGAAATGAGCGGTGTACAGACGCTTTCACCCTCTCCCCAACCCTCTCCCATCAAGGGAGAGGGGCAAGGCGGAGGGGATTGAAAGTTTGGCGTGATTAAATGAAAGCCCCTCTCCCCTCGTGGGAGAGGGGTTGGGGAGAGGGGGATGCCCGTCACCAAACTTGCTTTTGCCAAACACCTTCGCCAAACCATGACCGATGCTGAACGTCTGCTCTGGTGCTATTTGCGCCGACGTCACCTCGGCGTCAAATTCAAACGCCAGCAACCGATGGGGAAATATGTCGTCGATTTTGTGTGTTTCGAGAGTCGGATCATTGTGGAAGTCGATGGCGGTCAGCATTTGGAAAGCGTATCGGACGAACGACGTGACGCCTGGTTGCGCAACCAGGGTTTTGCCGTATTGAGATTCTGGAATAACGAAGTGTTGCAGCAGACGGAGGCCGTGCTGGACAAAATTTATACAGTTTGCGCAGAACCCGACAAATCCCTCGAGCGCCTGCGCTGGCGTTGTCGGCGCGGTATGCTGGAGCTGGACATCATCCTGCAACGTTTCATCAATCAGCATTATCCCGGGCTGAATGCGTCGCAGCGCGCGGCCTTCGATGCGCTTCTGGATTTTCCCGATGCCGAACTGTGGGATATGATTGCAGGCGAGACGCCGCCGCCGGAGACGGACGAGGCGGTGCTGGCATTGCTGAGGCAGGCCTGACGAAATACGGGAGCATATATGGAAAACAAACAACGCTACGCGACGCTGACGCTGGATGATGGGCGCAGTGTTGAAATGCCGATTCTTTCCGGCACGATGGGGTCGGATGTGATCGACGTGCGCGGCCTTTCGAAGATGGGATTGTTCACTTACGACCCCGGTTTTTTTGTCACGGCGAGTTGCACGTCCAGCATCACGTTTATCGACGGCGAAGCGGGCTTGCTCTATTACCGCGGCTATCCCATCGAGCAGCTTGCGGAAAAATCCGATTTTCTCGAAGTCAGTTATCTGCTGATGAACGGCGAACTGCCGACCGCGGCGCAGGCGGAGGCGTTCAAGCGCAACGTTACGCGGCACACGATGGTGCATGAACAGATCGCGCGCTTCTTTTCAGGATTTCGCCGCGACGCGCATCCGATGGCGGTGATGGTGGGCGTGGTGGGCGCGTTGTCGGCCTTCTATCACGACTCGCTCGACATTTCGAATCCGCATCATCGCGCGATTTCGGCGACGCGCATCCTGGCGAAGATACCGACCATCGCGGCGATGGCGCACAAGTACCACGTCGGTTCGCCGTTCATGTATCCCAAGAACAAATACGGTTACGCGGAAAACCTGCTGTATATGATGTTCGCCACGCCGACCGAGGAATACGAACCGAATCCGGTGCTGGTGCGCGCGCTGGATCGCATCCTGATTCTGCATGCCGACCACGAGCAGAACGCGTCCACCTCGACGGTGCGGCTCGCCGGTTCCAGCATGGCGAATCCGTTTGCCTGCATCGCCTGCGGCATCGCCGCGCTGTGGGGGCCGTCGCACGGCGGCGCGAACGAGGCGACGCTGAAAATGCTGGAGGAAATCGGCGACGTGTCGCGCGTGAAGGACTATGTGCAAGGCGTGAAGGACAAGAAATATCGTTTGATGGGTTTCGGTCATCGCGTGTACAAAAACATGGATCCGCGCGCTGCCGTGATGCGCGAGACCTGCCATGAAGTGCTGGCGGAACTGAATCTGGAAAATCAGAAATTGTTTGAACTGGCGATGGAACTGGAGCGGGTGGCGTTGAGCGATCCGTATTTCATCGACCACCGGCTCTATCCGAACGTGGATTTTTATTCCGGCATCGTGCTGCGCGCGCTGGGCATTCCGGTCAACATGTTCACGGTGATCTTCGCGGTGGCGCGCACCGTGGGCTGGATTTCGCAATGGAGCGAAATGATCGCTGATCCCAATTACAAGATCGGGCGTCCGCGCCAGTTGTATCAGGGCGCGGCGCGGCGCGATTATGTGGCGATGGCGGAGCGGGAGTAGCGCGCAACCCAAATGAACAGCCCCCCAAAAAATGATCTTCAATTCCTGCGCGCATCCTCGCCGCTGTCCAGCTTGAATGAAAATTTCATCGAGGGATTGTATGAAACCTGGCTGACGAATCCCGCGGCGGTGGATTCTTCCTGGCGCGTTTATTTTGACGCGCTGCAAGCCGAGCCGCTGGAGCCGCCTCGCGACAATCGCCGTGAAGTTGAACTGGCGCACAAGCAGGCAGCCGTGTTTCGTTTGATTGACGCCTACCGCTCCCTCGGCGTGCGCGTCGCCGATCTTGATCCCCTGAATCGCTATCCCAAACCAGATGTGCCGGAACTCGATCCGGCTTATCACGGCCTGCATGCGTCCGATCTGGATGTCGTGTTTGAGGCTGATCCGCTGGCCGATGCGGCGGGCGATGTGCCGCGCATGACGCTGCGCGAAATTCTGAGTCGTTTGCGCGATGCCTATTGCGGCAGCGCGGGCGCGGAATACATGCACGTCAGCGATCCTGTGCAGAAGCGCTGGATTCGGCAACGCTTTGAAGGCGCGCACGATGCCGCCGGACACGACGCGGCGACGCAGCGTCACATTCTCAAACAACTCACCGCCGCCGAAACGCTGGAGCGTTATCTGCACACCCGTTACGTCGGGCAGAAACGTTTTTCGCTGGAAGGCGGCGAGACGATGATTCCCCTGCTCGCGCATCTGCTGCAACGCGCGGGCGCGCAAGGCGTGCAGGAAGCGGTCATCGGCATGGCGCATCGCGGGCGGTTGAATGTGCTGGTGAACATTCTCGGCAAGCAACCCGCCATGTTGTTCGCCGAATTTGAAGGCACGCACGCGGGGCAACTGACCTCCGGCGACGTGAAATACCATCAGGGATTTTCCGCTGACGTGCAAACGTCGGGCGGCACGCTGCATGTGGCGCTCGCGTTCAATCCTTCGCATCTGGAAATCGTCGATCCGGTGGTGCAGGGTTCGGTGCGCGCGCGCCAGCATCGACTGGACGACGCGGACGGCGGCAAGGTGTTGCCGGTGCTGGTGCATGGCGACGCGGCTTTCGCCGGGCAGGGCGTGGTGATGGAAACGCTGGCGATGTCGCAGACGCGCGGCTTTTTCACCGGCGGCACGGTGCATGTCGTCATCAACAACCAGATCGGCTTCACCACTTCCGATGTGCGCGATGCGCGTTCGTCACTCTATTGCACCGACGTGGCGAAGATGGTGGAAGCGCCGATTTTTCACGTCAACGCCGACGACCCCGATGCCGCGCTGAACATCATCGCGATGGCGCTGGATTACCGCATGACCTTCCGCAAGGATGTGGTGGTCGATCTGGTCTGCTATCGCAAACTGGGGCACAACGAACAAGACGAGCCGCTGGTCACGCAGCCGGAGATGTATCGCCATGTGCGCGAGCATCCGGGCACACGCGCGCTGTACGCGGAACGGTTGCAATCGGCGGGCGTGATTGCGTCGGGCGAGGCCGAGGCGATGATCGCGGACTATCGCCAGGGCATGTCAGAAGGGCGCAACCCCGTGCAGCCTGCGACCGAAGGCGTTCGCGCGGGCTTGGTGCCTGACTGGAAGCGGTTCAAGAAACTCGCGCATTGGGACATCGCGGCGGATACAGCGGTGCCGTTGTCGCGTCTGCGGGAATTGGCGCGCGTGTTGACGACGGCGCTGCCGGATTTCACCCTGCATGACCGCGTGCAGAAAATTCTGGCAGATCGCGCGGCGATGGCGCGCGGCGAACTGCCGCTCGATTGGGGCATGGCGGAAAACCTCGCCTATGCCACGCTGCTCGCCGATGGATATTCGGTGCGATTGTCGGGACAGGACAGTCAGCGCGGCACGTTCTTCCATCGCCACGCCACCTGGTTTGACCAGAACCGCGGCGGCACCTACACGCCGCTGCAACATCTGACGCCGGATCAGGCGGATTTCACCGTAATTGATTCGCTGCTGTCCGAAGAAGCGGTGCTGGGATTTGAGTATGGCTACGCCACCGCCGACCCGGATTCGCTGGTGTTGTGGGAAGCGCAGTTCGGCGATTTCGCCAACGGCGCGCAGGTGGTGATCGACCAGTTCATCGCCTCCGGCGAAGCGAAATGGGGGCGGCTGTGCGGCCTCGTCATGTTGTTGCCGCACGGTTATGAAGGCCAGGGTGCGGAGCATTCGTCGGGGCGCATCGAGCGTTATTTGCAACTGTGCGCCGATTACAACATTCAGGTGTGTGTGCCATCGACGGCGGCGCAGATGTTCCACCTGCTGCGCCGTCAGATGGTGCGCCCGCAGCGCAAACCGCTCATCGTGTTTACGCCCAAGAGTTTGCTGCGCAGCAAGGAGGCATCCTCGTCGTTGGAGGCGCTGGCGGCGGGGCGCTTTCAGCCGGTGATCGCGGAGGCGGAGACGCTGGACGCGGAGAAAGTGCGCCGCGTCATCGCATGCAGCGGCAAAATTTATTACGAGCTGCTCGCTGCGCGTCGCACTCGCGAAATCGCAGACATGGCGATTATTCGCATCGAGCAACTCTATCCGTTTCCGCACGATGATTTCGCCGCGCAGATCGCCGCGTTTCCGAGTGCGAAGGAAGTCGTGTGGTGTCAGGAGGAGCCGGGCAATCAAGGCGCATGGCATCGCATCCAGCATTACCTGTTGCGCCATCTGCGCGCCGACATGCGCCTCGATTACGCGCTGCGTCCGTCATCCGCTTCGCCCGCCGCCGGTTATCTGGCGGTGCACCATGAACAGCAAAAAGCAGTGATCGCCGCCGCCTTCCGCGCCGATCTCGACGACAAACCCAATCCGGGAGCTTTGCATGAGTAACGCTGAAATCCTCGAAATCCGCTCGCCGCAATTATCGGAATCCGTGACGGAGGCGACGTTGCTGACCTGGCACAAACAGGCGGGCGATGTTGTCGCGGAAGGCGAGAATCTGGTGGATGTGGAAACGGACAAGGTTGTGCTGGAATTGCCCGCGCCTGCGGCGGGGGTGTTGAAGGAAATCCTCAAAGGAGAGGGCGAGAAGGTTGGCAGCGGCGAAGTGGTAGCGGTGCTGGAGGTCGGCGCGGCAATGACGAAGCAGAAGGCGAAAACGTCGGTTGCCTCGCCCTCGGTGCGCAAGCTGGCGCATGAGCGGGACGTGGATGTGGGCGGGGTGAAGGGGAGCGGCGAAGGTGGGCGGGTTACGCGGGGGGATGTGATGGGTGTTACCCCCTCTCCCCGACCCTCTCCCACGAGGGGAGAGGGGGCGGTAAGCGGCGAGCGGTGGGT
>JAITMU010000231.1 GCA_031277195.1 Gallionellaceae bacterium
GACCACCGTGCTGCCCGAGCGGGTGAGCATGGCGTCGAAAGGAATGGAGATGGTGATCCACTTGTCGAAGCTGCCTTCGCCAAACTGCTCCGCCGAAACATTGGTTTTGGTAAAGCCGCCGGTGAGTTTGACGCCATTGGAGAAAACGCGCGACAGACCAACCGTTATCCCGCTGTCTTTCGCCAGATAACGTCCCGCGCTGATAGTGGCTTGCAGATCATTCCAGCCGGTGTCCCAATACAGCGTCGCATGACCAGTCACCGTGCGATAGTTCGGCAGGCCATTCCGGTCGATGAAACCGAAACCCTGGCTGAATTCGCGCTGCTGCACCACGTTCAGGTCCACGCCCACGGCATAGCTGCTCTGGAACGGACGATACAACCACTCGCCGCCCACGCCTGCGTACATGGATTCGAGATAACCGCCGTACAAGCTGTAATAGTTGCTCTCGCTCAGATTGCCCGTGTGCGTAATCTGCAGATTGGGCATGGTGAAATTCGAAGTGACCATGTATTCGCGCATGTAGGTGCGCACGCGCGGCAGATTGCTGGGTCTGTCGTAGTTGAATTTGTCGTAATTGTCGAGCACGCCGAATTGCACGCCGCCCTGTATCCAGGTGCTGTCATTCAACCTGATCTGCCCCTTGGCCGTTGCCGCGAGCTGGTACAAAACAAACGCATCGGGGCCGCCAAGGTTGTAATTGAAATCCATGCCGAGCTGCCCATCCAGCATGGGGCGCTTGCCCTGATAGAGCTGCTCGTCCGGATTCGGACGTGTCGGCGCGCGATCCATCACCGCCACCCCTTGCGCACTAGGCGGCTGCGCGCTGGTCTGTCCGGCAACCCAGGTATCGCGATCAACATGCTGCTCCAGCACCGGCGCAGCGCTGCTGTCGCTGTAATTGAATGTGAAGCCCTCGATCTCCGCTGGCGCGTCGCGGTGCAGCACGGAAGTCGCACGATCAACGCGATCCCCCCAATAATTTGCTTTGGCGTCCATAAACGTGACGCGCAAATCGTTGCCTTCCCGCGTGATGCTCTGCACCGGCCAGTTCGTCTGCTGCGTCAGATCACGACTCGTTGCCGCCCAATCGGGCTTCTGTTCCGGACGATTGGGCGCGACTGCGACGCGGGGCGGATCGCTCAGTTTGGGCACGCTCATTTTGCTCAGCGAAGTGTGCAAGGTAATGCCCAGCATCGCCGTATTGCCGCGCTCGACGCCGAAATTTACATCCACCGAATCGCTCAACTGATAAACCAGGCCGAGATTCCAGGGCGAAGACTGTTTCAGATTGTTGCCGAACGGTTCGTGCTGATAGTTGTTGCCTTCGTATTCGAGCTTCACGATCAGCGGATCCCAGGGCGTTTGGTATTGCACGCCACCAAACAACGCCGTGCGCCCACGGAAATACTGGCGAAAATCGAAACTGCCGCCTTGTCCGGTATCCACCGTTGGGCGCGTATCCGAACCCAGCGGATTGCCCAGATTGCCGCGCGCGCCAAAATAACCCCAGCCGATGCCGAGGCTGAAATCGAAATCGTTGACGCGCTTGCTAGCAACGAAATACTCGCCGGAGAACAAGCCGGTTCCGCTGATGTCTTTCAGCCCCACTGCGATCTGCGGCAACTTGGCGGATTCCTTCATCAGCCGGAATTTGAGATCGATGCTTTTGTCCTTGTAGGACTGGTTACCGGCAATCGCGGGACCGAAAAGCTGATTGCTGACGTTGGTGTAACGAAACCCCGCTTCCAGCCAATCGAATGGCTGAACAAACACGTTAAGGTTGGTGTACGGCGTCGTCCGCGTCATGTTGACAGCGAAGTCACCAGCCGGTCGCATTCGCGCTGTCGGCGATTGCAACAGACCTGCCGAACCCCAATCGCTGGCGGTCACTTTCATATCCCGATAGGAAAGGTCTGCTGGCGGCGGCAAAGTCACGCCGCTGCGGTCATTCACGACTTCGGCGTCGGAGGTGCTGTCCGGGTCAGGCGCGATGCCTTGCGTCGCCAGAAAAGTCGCCAGTTGCTCTGACAATTTCTCCGGCCAATCGCCTGCCCACAGCCACGCGCCGGGCGCAGGCTCATCTTGCGCTTCCAGATTCCACGAAGCGACGCCGAAACGCTGGATTTTGCCGTCCGGCTGCACGATCCATGCCCAATCGCCCGCTTGCTGCGACTCGCAAACGCGGATGTAATCCATCGCCTTGTAACCGGCGCTATGCGCAACCGCGCAACGCTGGCCTGCGGAAGTGATCACCGTCACCGTGCGCGGTCGCGCGGGCATGACAACGTTGTGATCGGATTGCAACACCGGGTCGCGCGCCAGGTTGGCTTGCAGCCAACGCGCATCCGCCACGGCGACGGGCACACGCCCTGTCACCGGCAGCAAGGCAACCCAGGCATACAGGCGACTCGCCGTCTCGGATGGCAGCTTTCTCGCGCGCCCATCCTCTGACAAGTGATACAACAAATTGGAACGCAACAGATTTTGTGCGGGAATTTCCGCAGGCACGCGCCAACTCAAGCCCAGCGGATAATCATCCGGCGCGGGCGGATGCGCCAGCAGCCATTCGCTCAAACGCGATTCCGTAACCTGAGCATATCCGCTGACCGGCCACAGCAGGGCAGCGCACACGGGCAACATCTTCCATGCCGTGCTTGCCTCTGTTTTTCGCGCGCGCCGTTTCATCGTTTATTCATTCGCCGCAGCTTGATCCGACGCAGACCATTGCTGCCAGCTCAGGCATTGATTGGGGGACAGACATTGTTCGGCGTACACCACTTTTCCGGTTCCGTCCGTCATATCCACAGCGTAACGCGCTGGAGGCAGGATTTCGTTGGCAGCCGTTTCCGGCGCTGCGAGGTCGAACGATTCCTCAAACCAGGTCAAAGCTGCCGCATCCAGCTTCCGCAATTCGTTCTTGGCGGGCGGATCAATGCGGCGCAACACCAGCGCATCACGAATGCCCATCCGGTAACCCGGCATCACATCGCGGATTCGCGTCCATTGGAGGGGTTGATTCGTATTGGCGAGTTCAGACCAGGCCGGAAACGTCGGCAAGGAGACACTGCGCCATTCCAGTGGGAGGCCGACCAGGCCGAGCAGCCGCCCGTTCTGCAGACGCAACACTTGGCGATCCGCGCCGTACCACACTTGAATAACGCCATCTGGAGTCGGATCCGTGTACCCCAGCGCAAGGATGACGGGCTGTCCGTCAAATATGACGCGCAAATAGCTATAACGGGGATTGAGTGGAACGCTATCCACACTGCCAGCTTGGTCAAACGCATGACGCAAGGTGCTCACCATCGGATTTGAATCCGTTGCGCAAGCAGACAAAATCGTCAATAAGAGAGAGGCAAGAAGCGCTCTGACCACCATCCCGCCTTTGAAGTTGGAAAAACGCAGTAAAAAGACACCGCACAAACAAAAATCCCCAGCGATAAGCCGGGGATTTTGTCACAGCACACCTGATACTTAGTTCGTACCGATGGTGCCCGTGTTGTCGTTGTCCGACGATGCAGCAGCAGCAACCGCCACCACCACAACAGCGCCAATCGCCAACGGCACAGCCAAGCCAGAAGCAGCGCCCGATGCGCCAGCAGCGCCAGCTTCTTCCTGCGCGAAAGCAGGCGATACCAAAGATACGGAAAGTGCAGCCAACAATGCCAAAGCAATTTTCTTCATGAGAATCTCCTCGTTAAAATTAACTGATCAAACAACGGCCACGCAAAATTACGCCGTGAGACTATAAACAACCTGCAAAAAAAACACAACCTAAATGTCCGCCAAAGCAACAGCATCGTTTCGTTAAATTAGCGTCCAATCAACCACGCCAACGCAGCAACCGGCACAATTCCTGCATACGCCCCGCTTGTTCTGGATTGCTCGCCTGACGCGCAAGCGCCTCTTTTACAAAGGCCCATATCACCGCCAGAACGAACGCCATCATCACTACCAGAATCACAATCAAAGCCCGTTTTGGCTTGGATTTTCTTTCTGGAACAGCCGCTTGATCCAGAACCTGAATCAGCGGCGCATCTTTTGCCTCGTCCAGCTTTGCCATTTCGAACTGCTTGACCAGCACTTCATATATGCTTTCGTGGTACTTCATATTCCGCAACGCATCCAGATATTGCAAGCTGGTCATCGGCGTTCTGTCCAGCACCAGTTCCGCGTCCGTCAGCTTGTCCCTTTCCGCCCGCAACTGTGTTTCAAAGAACTGACGGCGCTGCGCCGCTTCAGTTACCGCGTAAGTCTGTATCAGCTTGTTAAGTTCTTCGATATAGGCATTGGCCAAATCAGCGGCACGCCGAGGGTCACGGTCGGTGACTTCGACAAGAACGACATTGTCCTTACCTGCCGAAATAGCGCTCTGATTACCCAGCGTTTTTAACGTATCCTCCAGAAGCTCCTGCCCATAAACTTTTTTCAAGTCAAAGCGGGTAACCAACTTCTCCGTGATGTTACGACTTTTCAGCATGGCCACATAAAGCGTATTCGGATCCTTCAATCCCAATGCGCTGCTCGCCATACCGGCAAGGCCGCCGCCCAGTTGCGCCGTCATCATGGCGCTAATGGAACTGGATTGACCAGACGGCGGAAGCATGCGAGCAGAAGCCGTGTACATTTTGGGCAATAAAAACGAAATCGCCACCGCTATCACCGCTGCCGCAACGACCGCCCCCAAGATCATCTTCTTGTTCTTGGCCAGCACAATCAACAGATCAAGCAAACTGATCTCGTCATCATCCGCCCGCCGC
>JAITMU010000232.1 GCA_031277195.1 Gallionellaceae bacterium
GGGTATCCCCCGCACTCACACCAACCAACAACTAAGGAAGCACACAATGGAAGCCCGCAACGTCCCCGCCAGCAACGGCTGGCAATGGATCAAACAAAGCTGGAACCTGTTCCGCCAAAACCCTGTGCTATGGGTTTTTCTGGTGCTGTCCGGCATCTCCGGCCTGATCCTGCTTTCCTACATTCCCGTCGTCGGCCCCATGCTCCCCGTCCTGCTGTTTCCGGTGCTGATGGGCGGACTGGCGGCGGGTTGTCAGGCGCAAGACGCGGGCAAGGAACTGGAACTGGGGTATCTGATCGCGGGCTTGCGCAAAAACACGCAATGGCTGGTCGCGCTGGGCGGCCTCAATCTGGTTTGCCAGATGTTGATCCTGCAAATCATCTCGCTGGCTGGCGGCGCGCCGTTTGTTGATTTGATGACGAACAGCCAGGAAACCAACCCTGAAGCCGCCGCCGCAGCGATGCAACTCGCCATCGACAGCAGCACGCGCGGCTCGCTGATGATCGGCGGCGCGCTGACCTGCCTGCTGCTGCTGGCCATGCAGTTCGCACCCGTGCTGGTGATGCTGAGCGACGCGCGCCCCTTCGCCGCGATGAAAGCCAGCCTGCGCGGCTGCCTGCGCAACGTCGGCGCGATGTTCATCTACAGCATCGCCCTCATCCCGTTTGCCTTCATCGCATCCATGCCGATGTTTCTGGGCTGGCTGGTGTTGCTGCCGGTGGTGATGATTTCGATGTATGCGGGGTATAAGGATTTGTTTGCGGGCGCGCCCGCCGCGTGATGTACGCAACGCTTTGATTCCCGTCATTCCAGCGAAAGCTGGAATCCAGCGCTTTTATCAAAATGTTCCGGCGTAGCCGGACAATAAAATTTTGTCCGCTGCGCGGATTGTTATTTTCACTGGATTCCAGCTTTCGCTGGAATGACGAGGCAGTGTACCGCGCGGGGCAAGCCCCGCCCTACGTTTTGGGAACAAACGTAAACGCGTCCGAATAAAACGCCGTCTCCGGCAGTCCGCGCAGCGTGGTGAAATCGCGGTGCGCGGCTTCCACCACCACCGGCGCGCCGCAGGCGTAAACGTCGTAGCCGGAAAGGTCGGCGTAATCATCCAGCACCGCCTGATGCACAAACCCCATGCGGCCTTCCCAGGGCACGTCGGACACGACCGGCGTGAATTTCACGCCCTGCGCCTGCCATTCGCGCACCTTGTCCAGCATGTACAAATCCGACGGCTTGCGCCCGCCCCAGTAGAAATGCATCGGCCGCTTCACGCCGATGTGCAGCGCGTGTTCGATGATGGCTTTCACCGGCGCGAAGCCGGTGCCGCTGGCGACGAGCAGGATGGGGCGCTCGCTGTCCTCGCGCAGATAGAACGTGCCCAGCGGCCCCTTGATGCGCAAAATGTCGCGCACCTTCATCTCGCTGAACACATGATGCGTGAACGCGCCGCCCGGAATGTTGCGCACATGCAGTTCGAGAAACTCGTCGTTGTGCGGCGCATTGGCCAGCGAAAAGCTGCGCGGTTTGTCGTCTTTCTGTTGAATGTCAACGTACTGCCCGGCAAAAAATTGCAGGCGTTCGTTCGCGGGCAGCTTGAGATAAATCGCCATCACATCGTCCGCCAACGGCTGCATTTTCTGCACGCGACACGGCAGCGTCTTGACCGGAATGTCGGTCGTGCGGCTCACCTCGCGGCATTCGATCACCAGATCCGATTGTGGCGTCGCGCAACAGAACAGCGCCTTGCCCTGCGCCTTATCGAATTCGGTCAAGGTATAAGACTGCGCCCTGCCGTAATCCACCACGCCTTCCAGCACCTTGCCCTTGCACGCGCCGCACACGCCGTCGCGGCAGCCGTAAGGCAGGATGTAGCCGTTCCGCAAACTCGCCTCCAGAATGGTCTCCCCCGCCTCGGCGGAAAAAGTGTGGCGACTAGGCTCGATGGTAATGTTGAACGTCATGACAGGCTGGCGAAATTCACGAAAGGCGCGATTTTAACGCATAGTTCCGATTTGGCATCCCCCATCCCCACCCTCGCCCTCCCCTTGAAGGGGAGGGTATCTGCTTCCTCCCCTTCAAGGGGAGGATTGAGGTGGGGATGGGGGTAAAGGTAAACTCAACCATGAACCGAATAACCCTGATCGGATGCGGCGACATTGCGCTGCGCGTGGCGGCGCTGCTGCGCGGGCGTTATCGCCTGTACGGCCTCGCGCGCAACGAAGCAAAATTCCCCGCATTGCGCGCGGCGGGCATCACGCCGATTTTCGGCGACCTCGATGGTCGCGCCAGCCTCAAACGCATCGCCGGTCTCGCCGACACAATTTTGCACTTCGCCCCACCCGCAGCGGACGCCAACGGCCACGACCGCCGCACGCGCAACCTGCTCGCCGCGCTAAACAGTTCCCTTCCCCCTCGTGGGGGAGGGGTAGGGAGAGGGGGATTTTTGCGTCACCCCGCCCGCCTGATCTACATCAGCACCAGCGGCGTTTACGGCGACTGCGGCGGTGATCTCATAGCCGAAACCCGCCCGCCGCGACCGCAAACTTCGCGCGCAGCATTGCGTCTCGACGCGGAACAGCAAATTCGCGCCTGGGCGCAACGCAACAACGTCCACGCCGCCATCCTCCGCGTCCCCGGCATCTACGCCGCCGACCGCCTGCCGCTGGAACGCCTGCGCAGCGGCACGCCCGCCATCACCGCAAACGAAGACAGCTACGTCAACCACATCCACGCCGACGACCTCGCCCACATCGTCATCGCCGCCCTGCATCGCAGCGGCGCAAACCGCATCTATCACGCCAGCGACGACGGCGAAATGAAGATGGGCGATTATTTTGACGCGGTGGCAGATGCCCACGGCCTCGCGCGCCCGCCGCGCATGTCTCGCGAAGAAGTGAAACGCAACGTGTCACCGATGCTGTGGTCGTTTATGAATGAATCGCGGCGGATGGTGAACGAGCGGATGAAGCGGGAGTTAAACGTAAAACTGCGTTACCCAACAGTACAAGATGCGCTGAGCAACGCCCGTAGGCTGGGTGGAGCGTAGCGATACCCAGCGT
>JAITMU010000057.1 GCA_031277195.1 Gallionellaceae bacterium
CACAACGCGCTGGACATGCAGATGTTCCTGCGCATCGCGCCCGAGCTGTACCTGAAGCGCCTGATCGTGGGCGGCTTCGAGCGCGTATTCGAGTTGAACCGCAACTTTCGCAACGAAGGCGTGAGCCCCCGGCACAACCCCGAGTTCACCATGATGGAGTTCTACGCGGCCTACACCGATTACCGCTGGCTGATGGACTTCACCGAAACCCTGATACGCGACGCCGCCATCGCCGCCACCGGCAGCGCCGTGCTCGACTACCAGGGCAAGCCCATAGACATGAGCGTGCCGTTCGAGCGCCTGACCATCGTTCAAGCCATTTTGAAATACGCGCCCGTGTACACCGAAGCGCAATTGGCGGACGAAAGCTTTTTGCGCGCCGAACTGCGCAAAAAAGGCGTGAACGCGAACAGCCCGCAGCTGGCCCGCGCAGGCGTGGGCGCGCTGCAACTGGCCTTGTTTGAAGAAACCGCCGAAGCGCAGCTGTGGCAGCCCACTTTCATCATCGACTACCCGGTGGAAGTCTCGCCGCTGGCGCGCGCCTCCGACGCGCGGCCTGGCATTACCGAGCGCTTCGAACTGTTCATCTCGGGCCGCGAAATCGCCAATGGCTTTTCCGAGCTGAACGACCCGGAAGACCAGGCCGAGCGCTTTGCCGCCCAGGCCGCCGCCAAGGACGCGGGCGACGAAGAAGCCATGTATTTCGACGCCGACTACATCCGCGCCCTGGAATACGGCATGCCGCCCACCGGCGGCTGCGGCATAGGCATAGACCGCCTGGTGATGCTGCTGACCAACAGCCCCAGCATCCGCGACGTGATCCTATTCCCCCATTTGCGCGCAGACTCGTAGGGCGGGTTTTAACCCGCCATTTGGGCGCATCGTGAACTTCCATTCGGCGGGCCAAGGCCCGCCATGCGAATTCCGTCACTACCCGCCAAGCCGTAGAATCCACCCGTGCCCTCATTTACCGGATAGCTCAATGGAGCCCTTGCCCGCAGCTGGACAAACTTCTTTAGCGCCGCGCCCATTACTCAAATGGGCGGGCGGTAAAACGCAGTTGCTCGGCGCGCTGCTCCCGAAAGTCCCCAAAAAATATGGCCGTTACATCGAGCCTTTTTTTGGCGGCGGCGCGCTGTTTTTTGCCTTGAACCCGAAAAACGCGATCATCGCGGACAGCAACCCGGAGCTCATCAACCTGTACCGCTGCGTAGCCTGCGACCCGGATGGCGTCATTGCCTATTTGCGCCGTTATAAAAATACAGAAGAAGCGTTTTATTCCGCGCGCGCAATGAATACAGCAACGCTATCCGGCATCGAAGCCGCCGCCCGCACCATTTTCCTGAACAAAACCTGCTTCAACGGCCTGTACCGAGTCAACAAAAACGGCCAATTCAACGTGCCTTATGGTCACTATCAAAACCCTAAAATCCTAGACGAAGACGCGATCAGGCGAGCCTCGGTTTTATTCGGCAAAGCCACCATCCTCTGCAGCGACTACAAAACGGTGCTACAGGAACATGCCCAGGCCGGGGACTTCATTTTTCTTGATCCCCCCTATCTGCCAATTTCGGAATACGCCGATTTCAAACGCTATACCAAAGAGCAATTCCACGAAGAAGATCACATTGAACTAGCGGCGCAAGTGGTACGTCTGCATGAGTTGGGGTGTCATGTCATCTTGACCAACTCGAATCATCCACTGGTGCATGATCTATATCGAAAATTCGCCATGGAAGTGGTGCCGTCCAAACGGCATATTTCACGTAACGGAAAAGGCCGGACGGGCGAGGACGTGATCGTCTCAGTTTCTCCCAAACCGAGTTTCAACCTACGCCTGGTTCCTGCCCTCTTGCCTGAGCAAGCCTTGAAATATCCCTCGACCCGCTACATGGGTTCGAAAAACAAGCTGTTGACGCAACTGTGGGCAACAGCGTCCCAATTCGAGTTCGATACAGCGATCGACCTGTTTTCAGGGTCTGGTATCGTGGGCTATATGCTGAAGTCTCAAGGCAAAAAAGTCGTCAGCAACGACTACATGGCGATGTCCGCCACCTTCGCCAAGGCGATGATAGAAAACCATGAGGTAACACTGTCTCATGATGAAGCCCTGACTTTGCTGACAGCCCGGCGTCCCTCGGACCGCTTCGTCGAAACGACCTTTCAGGGCTTGTATTTCAATGATGAAGACAACCGTCTCATCGACACACTACGAGCCAACATCAAGGCACTGAAAAACCCCTACAAACGCGCTATCGCCATGGCTGCCCTGCTCAGAGCCTGCCTAAAAAAACGGCCTAGAGGAATTTTCACATACGTGGGCCATCGTTACGATGATGGCCGCAAAGACCTGCAACTAAGTTTCAGCGCGCAGTTTCTTGAGGCGGTCAATGCGGTAAACGGGGCGGTATTCGACAACGGCAAACAGAACAAGGCCCGCCATGGCGACGCCATGACACTGCGCAATACCGAGGCTGGTCTGGTTTATATCGACCCACCCTACTATTCGCCCTTGTCGGACAACGAATACGTGCGCCGCTATCACTTCGTGGAAGGACTGGCCCGAGATTGGCAAGGCGTCGACATCCAGCAACACACCATCACTAAAAAATTCAAGTCGTACCCCACTCCCTTTTCCTCCCGCCTCGGCGCCGCGCAAGCCTTCGACAAGCTTTTTCAGCGTTTTCGCGCCAGCGTGCTGCTGGTTTCTTACTCATCGAACAGTCAGCCCAGCATGGATGAAATGGTGACAATCCTGGCTAGGCACAAGCGTCATGTCGAAGTTGTACCCGTAGACTATAAATATTCCTTCGGCAATCAGGCGCATAAAGTCAGCAACAACAAGAATGACGCGCAAGAATATATTTTTGTGGGCTACTGACACAGCCAGGAAAACCAGCGCATGAGACCTTGGCATCTCGGAAATACAACCGTTCGCAGCCCCTTCCGGCTACGCGACGGGCTGGTCGCTCTCTCATCCTCATCGCTGCTGGGAAATTTGCGTGGAGAAAGCCAGGAATTTGCCTTGCGCCAGCTCTTAGGAGAGCGTGGCATCGTGACGCTCGGCGATGATAAAACGAATAGCGTGGGCCGAAAGTGGCGATCCGCGCTCAGCAAGCTGGGGTTTCTTTATCCAGAAGTACCCTCATCCAGCGGTCTTCTTCAAAAAGACATCGGCCCCATTGACATGATTACACCGAATGGCCAGCGATTGATCCAAGCCAATACGGTTCCGGCGATGCAAGAATGTTTTTTACGAGCTTTGGCCGCTCACTACATTCCATCCCCATTAGAAAAAAATTTCGATTTCCCCATGTTCTCGCCGTTGCGGCACGTACTCGCCGTCATGCTGGAACTGGAGCGGCAAACAAGCGCAAGCCAACTCAACTTTATCGAGATGGCGCTGATCGTTCAACTTACCCACGGCAGCGAAAATCTCGCCGGCATCGCGGCTCAAATATTGGCATTGCGAGAACGCAGACTGGCCGCCCCCAACAAGCGCCAATTCGACCGGCAAGCGCGCGACGAAGCAGCTGCAACCCACGAATACGCCGCACAAACGTTCAACGATTATGCGGACACCAATTTGCGCTATCTGAAAGCCACAGGGCTAGTGCAAACCAAGGGACGCGGAGTATCGCTCGTTCCAGAAAAACATTTTTTTATCGAAGAACTGCTTCAGGACACCGAACTCCCCGATTCACCGCATTCCTACCTCACTACCTTGTGCGAAGGCGCCGAGCTTCCCACTGACCACACAGATTCCGCCCGTGCGGTTCTGGATGACTTGCTGTCTCAACTCGACAAAAGAGGCATCCCATTTGACATCACAGGCAAGGCAACCGATACGCCAGCCGGCCTTTCGCTGCTTCGTCATCAAATAGAAGGGATTTTGTCCGAACGCAATGAGGAAGAATATGCGGACCAACAAGCGGAAAAATGGGAAGAAATTTCTGCATACATGGGGTTGATCGCCTCCCGCCAACACAAAAAGACGCTATCCAATGGAGACGAAATAGAGGTGCCACGAGCTGAGGCTCCGGCGTATTTTGAATGGGTTCTTTGGCGAGCATTTCTTGCGATTGACAGCCTGGTCAACAAACCGTTTGAGGCTAGGCGCTTCAAAATTGACCAAGATTTTTTACCTGTCGGTACGGCTCCTGGAAACGGCCCGGATCTGATTTTTGAATTTCAAGAATTTGTTATCGCCGTCGAAGTCACGTTGACGGATAACTCGCGCCAGGAAGCCGCTGAAGGCGAACCCGTACGACGTCACGTCGCCGATCTTGTCACTCATTATGGCAATCAGTCTGGAAAACCAGTTTATGGGCTGTTCATCGCCAACCACATTGACTCCAACACGGCCGAGACGTTCCGAATTGGCGTTTGGTATAGCAAGACTGATGAAAAAATGCGCCTGGATATCACACCGATCACTCTCAAACAATTCAAGGCCTGTTTCGAGGCTCTATTCGCAAGCGGACAAGTAAAAATTGACTGGATAAGACAGTTGCTTGATCAGTGCGGCAATCTGCGATCAGCGCACGAAGCGCCAACATGGAAGCGGGAAATCCAGACCGCCATCAATCAACAAATAGCAGCCTTACTCCACTAAGGAAAGTCTGAACAATAGCCTTTGTAGTCATTCCGCTCGTCGCTGCGTGTAGTCGCGGAATCCATCTTCTAACCCCTTAGGTCAGATCTTGACCGGCGGGAGAGACCCATCCCCACCCCAACCCTCCCCTTGAAGGGGAGGGAGTCAACCAAAGTATGTTTCTCCCTCCCCTTCAAGGGGAGGGTTGGGGTGGGGATGGGGTTCCCCCCGCAGTCCATGCCGTTACGCTATGCCGTCGCCCTTTACAGTGATGCGGCGCATTTTGCGCAGTTCGCCGGCGTCGAAATCGGTGCGGGCGTGCAAGGTGCAGCGGTTGTCCCACATCAGCAGGTCGCCGGGCGTCCAGCGGTGTTCGTAGACGAACTCGGGACGCTCCTGAAAGTTGAACAGGTAGTCAAGCAACTCGTCGCTTTCGGCGCGCGGCATGCCTTCTATGTATTCGGTCATCAGGCGGTTGATGTACAGCGACTTGCGCCCGGTGACCGGATGCGTGCTGACCATGGGGTGACTGTACTCGCGCCGCCCCGGCGAGCCCGCCGGCCCGGCGTCGCGCATGCGCGTGGCCGCCGTGGGTGCACTGCCGCCCGGCTCGTAGCTGTTGATGGCGCGCCGCCCGTCTATGCGCGCGCGCACGTCCGCCGGCAGTTTTTCGTAGGCCAGGTACATATTGGCGAACAGCGTGTTGCCGCCCTGTTTGGGCACGTTCATGGCATACAGCATGGTGGCCTTGGAGGGCTTCTCGACATAGCAGGTGTCGGAATGAAAGTACATCTCGCCGTCAGGCAGCGCGCCTATGTATTTGCCGTTTTCCTTCTCGTTGGTGATGTACATGATGGACGGGTGGCTCTTGCTGATCTGGTACTCGGCATTGGTCGCCGCCAGTTCGCCAAAGTGCTGGCCAAAGCGCACCTGCTGGGCCTCGTCCAGAGTCTGGCCGGGCAAATACAGCACGCCGGAGGCATGCCAGGCATCAAGCAGCTTGTTCACCACTTCGGGCGCCAGCGCCTGGGAAGCGTCCACGCCAAGCACCCGCGCGCCTATCGCCGGCGACAGCGCTTGCACCTCGATCGAGTCCACAGGGGTTTGAGCGGCGGATGTTGTCATGTGAGTTCCCCTTGCGTTTCACGAACCGATTTGCACATTGAGCAAGGCCGCGCCTTCGCCCGGCCTGCCGCCTCGGCCCATCAGCGCTTCAGCGGCCTTGCTGATGGGCATGGGCGTCTTGGGCTGGATGCTGACGCGCAAGCTGTCTTCCTTGCCGGACAGAAACTCCGTCACCGCGTCGCAACTGCCTTTCGGGTCTTTGCTCAGCAGCGCCGGGCCTTCACGCATGCAGCCCGCCTTGATGTCCAGAACGCGCTGAGCGAAGCCCTTGTCGCGTTGCGACGCCAGGCTGCCGCCGTCCACGCTTACCGGCACGTTGTGGCGCTTGTACAGCGCGATGCCGCGCTCCACCGCGCCGCGATCCTTGACGCTGCTTTGCAGCGACTTGAGCTGGACCTGCTCGCCCAAAGCCAGCAGCGCGAACAAACCCATGCCACCCATGCCGCCCATGCTGCCCAAACCCGCTTGACCGGCGGCGCCCGCCGCCTGCCCCATCTCGCGCAACACCTTGATTTGCGTCAGCTCCAGGTGAAAGTCGAAGTCCACCGCTTCCTTCTGGCGCAGGCTCAGTTGAATTTCGCCTTCGTCGTCGTCATAGCGCGCGTCCACCTTCAACTCGACGTCCATGGGCGGCAATTCGAACCGGCCGCTGAGCGCGCCCAGCATCTGCGCCATTGCCTGCTCGCCTTTGACGTCAGTCTGGCGCAGCCCCTGCACCCGCAGGGCCAAACGCTGCCGGTCGTCGCTGTTGACGACGTCGCTGACGCGCACGCTGCCGGCCTGCACTTTGCCCTGTCCGGGCATGTCCACGACAACGTCCTCAAGGGTGAAGCTGCCGAACAAAGAGCCATTCAGGCTTTTCCAGTGCACGCGATCCTGCAGGCCATGCTCGGTCAGCTTGGCGCGCAAGCGGCTCTCCTGCTTGTTGCTGACCCACCAGGAGCCGCCCCACCACACCAGGCCC
>JAITMU010000077.1 GCA_031277195.1 Gallionellaceae bacterium
GCGACTGATGGAACGCGCCGTCATCGATCTGCTCGCGCAGCACGGCATCACCGCACAAGGCCGCGAGGACGCGCCGGGTGTGTACGTCGGCGACGCCAAGATCGCTTCGCTCGGTTTGAAAATCCGCAACGGCTGCTGCTATCACGGCCTCGCGCTCAATGTGGATATGGATTTGACGCCGTTCGCCAACATCAATCCGTGCGGCTATGAGGGATTGCGCGTCACGCAGATGCGCGATCTTGGTATTTCGGAAACGCCGGATGAAATCGGACAGGAACTCGCGCGAAACCTGATGAAATTGCTGCACAAGCCCCCTCTCCCTTGATGGGAGAGGGCTGGGGATAACCAGCGACTTGCCCGCTTGCGGGCTTAGTCGAATGGCTAGTTGTTGTATCAGAGGGTGAAAATTTTACGCGCCCCTCTCCCCCTCTCCCCAACCCCTCTCCCACAAGGGGAGAGGGGCTTTATGCCCCGTTTCCCCGCGCTCAATGTTATCCTCCGCCCCCATGCAAACCCCCATCAAACAAACCAGCCACGCCAAAACCGCGCGCAACCCGATCAAGATCGTGCCGTTGCCGCAACGCCTGCGCAAGCCAGAATGGATACGCGTGAAATCCGGCAGCGGTCAGGGTTATCACGAGGTCAAGCGTCTGCTGCGCGAACACAAGCTGCACACCGTCTGCGAAGAAGCCTCCTGCCCCAACATCGGCGAATGCTTCGGCAAGGGCACGGCGACCTTCATGATTCTGGGCGACGTCTGCACGCGGCGCTGTCCGTTCTGCGACGTGGCGCACGGCAAGCCGCTGCCACCGGACGCGGACGAGCCGCGACATCTGGCACAATCCATCGCGCTGCTCGGCCTGAAATATGCGGTACTCACCAGCGTGGATCGCGACGATCTGCGCGATGGCGGCGCGCAGCATTTCGCCGATTGCATCGCCGCGATTCGCGCCAGCTCGCCCGCCACGCGGCTGGAAACGCTGGTGCCGGATTTTCGCGGTCGGCTGGAAGTCGCACTCGACGCGCTGGCCGCGCATCTGCCAGACGTGCTGAATCACAATCTGGAAACCGTGCCGCGCCTGTATCCGCTCGCCCGCCCCGGCGCGGATTACGCGCATTCGCTGCGATTGCTCAAGGAATTCAAGGCGCGTTTCCCGCAGGTGATGACCAAATCCGGCCTGATGCTGGGGCTGGGCGAAACCGACGACGAAGTGCTGGAAGTCATGCGCGACCTGCGCGCGCACGACGTGGAAATGCTGACGCTGGGGCAATACCTGCAACCGTCCGACGGTCATCTGCCGGTGTTGCGCTACGTCACGCCGGACACCTTCGCCTGGTTTGAAGCGCAGGCAAAAGAAATGGGCTTCTCGCACGCCGCCTGCGGGCCGATGGTGCGGTCGAGCTATTTTGCCGACGAGCAGGCGCAGCAGGCGGGCATCGCACTGTAAGGAAATTTGAGGCTGTTCCGCTTGCGAAAGCGGTAAAATCCCAGCCCGCTTTTGGCAATCCCCATCCGGAATCACACCATGAATGAAGAACAGGCTGTACTCGATTTCTTCTCGCAGGAAGAAAACCTCCCGCTCGCGCTGATCGCGGGCGATCATATCGACGGCATCCGCCAGCAGCGCAACAATGCCTTCTGGCGCGACTTGCAGCAACATCTTGCCGCGTATCTCGCGCGCGAATATCTGCCCTGGGATTGCCAACTCACCGAAGACCGCAACAGCGAAGATTGCCTCGTCGGCGTGCATTTGCAGCCGCAGGCGGCGCAATCGCTGTTCCTGCGTCCGTTCATGGAGCAGCAATTCATGGGCGAAGGCTATCGCATCTATTACGGCCTGATCTGGAACACAACGCCGGAGCCGGACAGGCTGCGCCTGCCCGAAATCGCCGCGCTGCGCACCGCCCTGCAAGGCGACGGCCTCAAGGAGAGCGATAGTTTTCTGGCCTGGGGCTGGACACCCTGGCATCCGCGTCGGCGCGACTTTCTGCTGCGCTTCACCCAGGATCACGACGCACTGCTGGACGATGCCGTGGGGCTGATCACCCATTTGCTGAACAGCCACAACAAAGCGCTGGCGACAGCCAACGCGGCGCTGGTTGACGCGCCGCGCAGCATTGCCGTGCCGCTGGAACAGTTGCGGGCAAGTTTGAAAAAATAGTTCATGAGTTGCGGCAAGCATTTTTCCGCACATGAAAACCACCCCGACCAAAGGCCGCGGCGCCACTCTGCAAGTCGAAGGACGCTTCGAGCAGGTGGCGCGCGAACATTTTGACGACGGCTGGAACACGGAAGAAGACCTGCCGCCGCTCAAAACCACGGTAACAGCAGAACACGCCAAAAGCGTCATCCAGCGCCACGACTCGCCTGATCTGCCATTCGAGCTTTCGCTCAACGCCTATCGCGGCTGCGAACACGGCTGCATCTATTGCTACGCGCGCCCCAGCCACGGTTATTTGAATCTGTCGCCGGGGCTGGATTTCGAGACCAAGTTGTTCGCCAAACCTGATGCGGCCAAGCTGTTGCGCGACGAATTGGCGAAACCGGCTTACCGCTGCTCGCCGATTTCGCTGGGCTCCAACACCGATCCCTATCAACCAATCGAGCGCGACTGGAAAATCACGCGGCAAATTCTCGAAGTGCTGGCGGAATGCAAACATCCGCTTTCCATCATCACCAAATCAGCGCTGGTCGAACGCGATCTCGACCTGCTCACGCAACTGGCGCGCGACAATCTGGCGCTGGTGATGATTTCGATTACCACCCTGGATGCCAGCCTCGCGCGCAAACTGGAACCGCGCGCCGCGTCGCCGCAACGTCGTCTGCAAGCCATGCGGCGGCTGAACGACGCGGGCGTGCCGTGCGGCGTCATGGTCGCGCCGGTGATTCCTTTTCTGACCGACGCGGAACTCGAAACCGTGCTGACCGCCGCGCGCGATCACGGCGCAAACACGGCGGGCTACACGCTGCTGCGTCTGCCTTACGAACTGAAGGAGTTATTCAAGGACTGGCTGACGACGCACTACCCGCTGAAAGCGGAACACGTCATGAGCCGCTTGCGCGACATGCGCGGCGGGCGGGAGAACGACTCCGCCTTCGGTTCGCGGTTTCGCGGCGAAGGAGAATTTGCCGCGCTGCTGGCGCAGCGGTTTCGCATGGCTTGCGCAAAGTTGGGCTTGAACCGCTCGGCGGTGACGTTAAATACGGAGAGCTTTCGACCGCCTGCGCGGGGTGGGCAAATGGGGCTTTTTTGAGGAAATCGGAACACCCATCCCCACCCTAACCCTCCCCTTGAAGGGGAGGGAATGTAAAAACTAAGCGCGGCGATCCCCTCCCCTTCAAGGGGAGGGTTAGGGTGGGGATGGGTGTCCGTCGCACCCCACACCTTCCAAACCTCACTTCACCACCATCACCGGCACCCCCGACAAATTGATCACTCGGCTCGCCACCGAACCCAGCAACATCGCCGCAAATTTGCTCTGCCCGCGCGCGCCCATGACGATTTGATCCGCCTGCTGCTCCCGCGCATACTCAACGATGACCTCCGCCGGAGAACCGACGCTGATCTGATAAGCATGGGTCAGCCCCGCCTCATCCAGCTTGCGGCGTGCCTCCGCCAGCGCCGCCTCGCCCTGCTCGCGGTAGTAATCGTTGATAGTATCCTGATTTATAAATAATTTTACATTGCCAGCGGCGATCTTCCACTGCACATTGATCAACACCACCTGAGGCGCTTCCCGCAGCCATTCGGCGCTGGAAATGACGTAATCCACTGCGCGATTTGCGCTTTCGGAACCATCCACGGGAATCAATATCTTCACTTCGTTCTCCTTGTTGTATCCGGTGGCAGTTTACCGAGAAACGCGGAATGTCGCATCTCGCTGTCATTCCAGCAGCCTGCCTCCAGCTTGAACGGGGGCTGGAATGACGGAAACAACGGCAGAACAGGTCAAAAATTTCAAAATTAGCACTCCATTCGGAAGAATGCTAATATTGCGCCAGGAGGTTCAAACCATGAATCACACATTGGCATTACCCACCCCCGCAACAACGGGCAGCTTGGAGAGTTACATCCAGGCGGTAGGGCGTTTTCCGATTTTGACGCATGAGCAGGAACTGGATTTGGCCGGACGGTATCACCGAGAGGACAATCTGGACGCCGCGCGTCAGCTCGTTCTCTCGCATTTGCGCGTGGTGGTCAGCGTCGCGCGCGGCTATTCCGGCTACGGCTTGCCGCAGGCGGATTTGATCCAGGAAGGCACTGTCGGGCTGATGAAGGCGGTCAAGCGCTTTGACCCCTCGCACGGCGTGCGTCTGGTGTCGTTTGCGCTGCACTGGATCCGCGCCGAAATGCACGAGTACATCCTGCGCAACTGGCGACTGGTCAAAATCGCCACAACCAAAGCTCAGCGCAAGCTGTTTTTCAACCTGCGCAGCCTGAAACAAGGTCTGGAATCGCTGAAACCGCAGCAGGTGAAGGAAATCGCCCGCGAACTGAACGTCAGCGAAGCGGACGTGATGGAAATGGAAACCCGCTTCAACGGTCACGAAATGCCGCTGGAAGCGGATGGCGACGACGATGATCGCGCTTATGCGCCCATCACCTATCTGGCTGCCGACGCAGAGAGCGAGCCCTCACATGTGCTGGAGCAGAACGAGCTGGAACGCCTGAAAAGCGAAGGCCTGCGCCGCGCGCTGGACAGTCTGGACGCGCGCAGCCGTCGCATCATCGAAGCTCGCTGGCTGCGCGAAACCGACACCGCCACGCTGCACGACTTGGCTGCGGAATTCGGCGTATCGGCAGAGCGCATCCGGCAAATCGAGCAGAAGGCGATGGCAAAGATGCAGACGGCATTGTTGCCAGCCGCCTAAGCGCGAAGCCGCCCCCAATAAAAACGCCGCAGAAAATTCTGCGGCGTTTTTGTTTACATGGCTCGAACAGCCTCTGCCCTTACTTCACCACACGCAAATGCGGGGATTTGCCGAATGGCGAGGGCGCGGTGGGTGATGGAGGTGGCGGTTCGTCGGCGCTGTCCGCATCGGCCACAGGCACAATCGGCGCGGCGTCCTGCCCCTGAAACACCAAGCCCAGGCCGGTTTCCTTGGCGAAGATGCCGATCACTGCGCTCATGGGAACGTAGATGTCGTGATGCACGCCGCCGAAGCGCATGCCGCAGGTAATCTCGTCGTTGCCGATGTACAAATGGCGCGCGGCGGATGCGCTCAGGCTGAGCACAATCTCGCCGTCCTTGACGTAGGACTGCGGCACCTGTGTTTGCTCAGAGACTTTAACCGCCAGATAAGGCGTGTAGCCGCTGTCGATGCACCACTCGTGAATTGCGCGCACCAGATACGGCTTGGTGGAAAGTTCAGCCACTTATTTGCGCATCGCCTTTTCGGCAGGCGTCATGGCTTCCATATAAGCCGGGCGCGAAAACAGCCGCTCGGCATATTTCATCAGCGGCGCAGCTTCCTTGCCAAGCTGGATGCCATAGAGGTTCAAACGCCACAGCAGCGGCGCGATGGCCACATCGAGCATCGAAAACTCGTCACCCAGCATGAACTTCTGCTTGGTGAACACCGGCGCAATCTGCGTGAGGTTTTCGCTGACCATCTGACGCGCCTTGTCCACGGCTTTCTGCTGGCCGTTTTCAAGGGCGTTGATATGGCAGAACAACTCGTTCTCGAAACGGAACAGGAACAAACGCGCGCGCGCGCGCATCACCGGATCGGCTGGCATCAACTGCGGATGCGGAAAGCGCTCGTCGATGTATTCGTTGATGATGTTGGCTTCATACAGGATCAAATCCCGCTCCACCAGCACCGGTACCCGCCCATAGGGATTTATCATGGCGATGTCTTCCGGCCGGGCAAAGAGGTCGACGTCGATCACCTGGAAATCCATGCCTTTTTCGTAAAGAACGATACGGCAACGCTGGCTGAACGGGCAGCTCGTAC
>JAITMU010000145.1 GCA_031277195.1 Gallionellaceae bacterium
AATCCTTGATGGTGTGCAGATAGACCCAGGGCAGCACAAATTCGCCGGTGGCCGAGTCGCGGTAATCCGGCTGGTGCATGTGCCAGAGAAAAATCAGATCCAGGGGTTTTGACATTGAAGATTCCAGGTGATGCTGATGAAAATAAAAGGGACTGCGTATTCCCCCCACCCTAGCCCCCCCCCGCAAGCGGGGAGGGGATTTCTGCGCTTAATTTTTTACATTCCCTCTCCCGCTTGCGGGGGAGGGTCCGGGTGGGGGCAAACGGAAAATTATCGCATGTGATGCACAACCTGCCCAAGCATTTCCGGTGTCACCAGGGTCACGCCGCGATCGGTGACGAAGAAACGCTGCGCGTCCTGCTCGTGATCCGCGCCGATGATCATGCCGTCGGGAATGACGCAGTTTTTATCCACCACCACGCGCCTCAACACAACGTTTCTGCCGATTTGCACGTTGGGCAGAAGCACTGAATCTTCCACCACGCTGCGACTGCTCACGCGCACGTTGGAAAACAGCAGCGAGCGGCGCACCGTCGCGCCGCTGACGATGCAGCCGCCGGACACCAATGAATCCACCGCCATGCCGCGCCGCGTGTCGTCGTCGAACACAAACTTGGCGGGCGGAAGCTGCTCCTGATACGTCCAGATCGGCCATTCGCGGTCGTACATGTTGAGATCGGGGATCACCTTGGTCAGCTCCATGTTGGCTTCCCAGTAGGAATCAATGGTTCCCACGTCGCGCCAATAAGGCTGGTGGCCATCCTTGCCGACCACGCAACTGTCCGTGAAACTCTGCGCATAAACGCGATAGCCGTTGTTCACCAGATGCGGGATGAGATCCTTGCCGAAGTCGTGGCTGGACGCGGCATCGCCCGCGTCGCGGATCAACTGGTCGCACAGGAAACTCGTGTTGAACACATAAACGCCCATGCTGCACAGCGCATGATCCGGCTTGTCCGGCATCGGCGCGGGCTGATTGGGCTTTTCGTTGAAATCCACCACGCGCGATTCGCCATCCACGCCCATCACGCCAAACGCACGCGCATCTTCCAGCGGCACTTCGATGCAGGCGACGGTCATATCGGCCTTGTTCTGCGCGTGGAAGGCCAGCAGCTTGCCGTAGTCCATCTTGTAAACGTGATCGCCCGCCAGGATCAGCACATACTCCGGATTCGAGTCGCGGAAAATGTCGATGTTCTGGTACACCGCATCGGCCGTGCCCTTGTACCAGGCTTCTTCAATGCGTTGCTGCGCGGGCAACACGTCAACAAATTCACCGAACTGGCCATTCAGAAAACTCCAGCCGCGCTGGATGTGCTGGATCAGGCTGTGCGATTTGTATTGCGTCGCCACGCCGATGCGGCGAATGCCGGAATTGACGCAATTCGACATCACGAAATCAATGATGCGGAACTTGCCGCCGAACGGCACCGCCGGTTTTGCGCGCCAGTCGGTCAACTGGTGCAAGCGCGAACCGCGCCCGCCCGCCAGCACCATGGCGTAGGTATTCTTGGTCAGCGAACTGACGAAACGTGAATTTTGCATCATGTGAGCGGCTCCCTTTTTTTGCGCCGATTCGGCTGTGACGGCATGAGATATATCCAGCCTTCATTTTATAACGTATCTTGATTACGGGTATAATTCATCGACAAGAAAACGATAAATACGAGACGTAACCATGCCACGCGCCAACCCTTCCAGAACTGATCCCCGTCTCGACCTGCTGTTGCAAGGACGTTTGCACGATCCCTTCTCCTTCCTGGGATTGCATCAGGAAAAAAATACTTGCGTCGTGCGCGTTTTTTTCCCGTACGCCAGCGAAATCAACCTCGACACCGCCGACGGCAGCGAGCCGATGCAGCGCATTCACGCGGATGGCGTGTTCGAGTGGCGCGGCGCGCGCGCGCCCTCGCCGTATCTGTTGCGCGTCACCGAGGACGGGCATCAACGGCTGATGCACGATCCCTACACTCATCTGCCCTGCCTGTCCGATTTCGATTTGCATCTGTTCAATGAAGGCAGATTGCATCAGGGCTACCGCGTGCTCGGTTCGCGCCAGCACCAGATTGGCGAGGTGGACGGCATCCTGTTCGCCGTATGGGCGCCCAACGCCGAGCGCGTCAGCGTGGTCGGCGATTTCAACCGCTGGGATGGCCGCGTGCATCCGATGCGCGCGCGCGGCGCAAGCGGCGTATGGGAATTGTTCCTGCCCGATGTCGCGTCCGGCGCGCTGTACAAATACGAAATCCGCAATCGCGACGGCGCATTGCAGGTCAAGACCGATCCCTACGCCAACGAATTTGAATTGCGCCCCGGCACCGCCGCGCACGCCGGTTCGCACAATCAGCACGTCTGGAAAGACGCCGCCTGGATGAAAAAGCGCGCCGCCGATGACTGGCTGCATACGCCGCTCAACATTTACGAAGTTCACGCCGGCTCGTGGAAACGTCATCCGAACGGACGTTTCTACACCTGGCGCGACTTGACCGAACACCTGATTCCCTACGTCAAGGACATGGGCTACACCCACATTGAATTGATGCCGGTATCCGAGCATCCGCTCGATGAATCCTGGGGCTATCAAACCACCGGCTATTTCGCCGCGACCAGCCGCTACGGCTCGCCGGACGAGCTGCGCCGCTTCATCGACGCCTGCCACCGCGAGAACATCGGCGTGCTGCTCGATTGGGTGCCCGCGCACTTCCCGCAGGATGCGTTCGCGCTGGCGCGTTTCGACGGCACCGCGCTGTACGAACACGAAGACCCGCGTCTCGGCTATCACCACGACTGGGGCACGCACATCTTCAACTATGGCCGCAACGAAGTGAAAAGTTTTTTGCTATCGAGCGCGCATTACTGGCTGTCCGAATTTCACTTCGACGGCCTGCGCGTGGACGCGGTTGCCTCCATGCTCTATCTCGACTACTCGCGCAAGGAAGGCGAATGGCTGCCGAACCGGCACGGCGGGCGCGAAAATCTCGAAGCGATGGCGTTCCTGCGCGAACTGAACATCATGGTGCACGATGCCTTCCCCGGCGCGCTGACGCTGGCGGAAGAATCCACCTCATGGCCTGCCGTTTCGCATCCGGTGTATCTCGGCGGCCTGGGGTTTTCGATGAAGTGGAACATGGGCTGGATGAACGACACGCTGAGCTTCATGCGCCACAATCCCATTCATCGCTGCTATCACCTGAACCAGCTTACCTTCAGCCAGCTTTACGCCTACACGGAAAATTTTGTGCTGCCGCTCTCGCACGACGAAGTGGTGCACGGCAAAGGCTCGCTGCTCGCGCGCATGCCCGGCGACACCTGGCAGCAATTCGCCAATCTGCGATTGCTGCTGGCTTACCAGATGCTCAGCCCCGGCAAAAAACTCAATTTCATGGGCAGCGAATACGGCCAGGGCGCGGAGTGGAATTCAGGCCGCGAACTCGACTGGTGGCAGCTTGGCATCGCGGAACATCGCGGCGTGCGCGAGATGGTGCGCGACCTGAACCGCCTGTATCGCGATCTGCCCGCGCTGCACGAACTGGATTTCTCGCCGGACGGCTTCACCTGGATTGATTGCAACGACGCCAACCTGACCGTGCTTTCGTTCCTGCGCAAAGGACGCAACGGCGAGACCGTCGCTGTCGTGCTGAACTTCACGCCGGTGCCGCGCCACGGGTATCGTCTGGGTTTGCCCAGCGGCGGCGCCTGGCGCGAAATGTTCAACAGCGATTCGCATCACTACGCGGGCAGCAACATCGGCAACGGCAACGGCCTCCACGCCGATTCGATTCCCTGGATGAATCAGCCCTGCTCCGCTGAAATTGAACTACCGCCATTGGGATGTATCGTACTCATCCGCGCGGACGCATAAAATGCAATATGTGCAACATGTAGCTCCATATTCATCCATCTAAAAAGGAGACAATCATGGCCAAAGCATCCAGCACCACATCGAAAAAATCCGACGCCACGGAAGCAAAGAAAAAAACCAAAACGGCAAGCGAAAAACCGGCGGCGAAGAAAACTGCGGTGAAAAAAACGCCTGTTGCGAAGAAAGCGACTGCCGAGAAAAAAACGCCCGCAGTGAAGAAAGCGCCTGCTGCAAAAAAAGCGCCCGCTGCAAAGAAAACAACGACGCTCCGAAAAACCACGAAGAAATCCACCACCGTCACGCCGGAAGATCGCTACAAAATGATCGCCGTCGCCGCGTATTTCCGCGCCGAACAGCGCGGGTTTGCGCACGGGTGGGAGATGGAGGACTGGATCGTCGCGGAAGCGGAGATTGATGAAAAAATCAAACCGAGGAAAAAATAGGTCATGTCTCAGTTTGAAATTTTTGACAGATTCTCTTGCTGCCTCATGCCGTCATTCCAGCGCAAGCTGGAATCCAGTTAGAG
>JAITMU010000161.1 GCA_031277195.1 Gallionellaceae bacterium
TGCTGGAAGAAAAAACCGCGCAACTGTTGAAAACGCTGCCGCAGAAAATCCGCCGTCATCTGATTCCGCTGCCGGAATTTGCCGCCGCTTTTCGCCGCGAGGCGGAGCCTTCTGATACGCCATTGTTGCAAGCGTTGGCGCGTTACATTCGTGAGAAAAAACAAATCGACGTGCCGCTGGATGCGTTTCGTCTGGAGCAATTGCCGCTGCATTTGGCGATGAACTTCCGCGTGGTGGATGAGCATGGGCGACAGTTGGGCCTGGCGCGGAATTTTGTGCAGTTGCGGACTGAGTGGGGGGTGAAAAATGCTTCCCTCACCCCAACCCTCTCCGGGGGGGAGAGGGAGCCAGTTCGCAGCGCGGCATCAAGCCCCTCTCCCCTCGTGGGAGAGGGGTTGGGGAGAGGGGGCGAACCCCACACCACCTGGAACTTCGGCAACCTCCCCGAAACCACCCAAGTCCAACGCGCCGGCCAAACCGTCACCGTCTTCAACGCCCTCCACGACGAAGGCGACGCCGTTACCCTGCAAACCTGCGACACCCGCGAAGAAGCGCAGGCCATGCACCGCAAAGGTCTTGCCCGCTTGTTCATGCTGGCGTTGAAAGAGCAGGTCAAATATCTGGAAAAAAATCTGCCCGACCTGCAAAAACTCGCGCTGCAATTTTTGCCATTCGGCAATCAGCAGGATTTGCAGCGTCAGATACTCGCCGTGACGTTCGAGCGTTGCTGTTTGATGGAACCCTGGCCTGCGGATGAAAAAGCCTTCGCCGCGCGCGCCAAGGATGCGAAAGCGCGGTTGAATCTGGTCGCGCAGGAAATCGCACGGCTGATCGGCGCGGTACTGGCCGAATACCACGCGCTGCAAAAATCCCTGCCCGGCTTCAAGTCGCACGGACAAGCCACGCAAGACATTCGCCAGCAACTCGAATGGTTACTCGGTAAAGACTGGATCGCGCGCACGCCCTACGAACGCCTGCAACACCTGCCGCGCTACCTGAAAGGGATCAACGTCCGCCTGGAAAAACTGCGCGCCAACCCCGCCCGCGACGCGCAACAACTCGCGCAACTTGCGCCGCTGCAACAGCAATGGCAACGGCGATTATCGGCGATGCAAGGCGAACACGACGCGCGCGTGGAAGATTTCGGCTGGCTGTTGCAGGAACTACGCGTGTCCCTGTTCGCGCAGGAATTGAAAACGCCGGTGATTGTGTCGGTGAAACGCTTGCAGAAAATCTGGGACGGCCTGTAGGGCGGGGCTCGCCCCGCGCTGTACGCATTTCAACATCTCACCGCGCGGGGCAAGCCCCGCCCTACGAGCCTGTCACAATCATTTCACAATCACCCGCCATCATCTCCTCCGCTACTGACGAGGAGATGCAACCATCAAGATTTTGATTGTGACAGATGCCTGGGAGCCTCAGGTCAACGGTGTGGTGCGCACGCTGAAAATGACGCGCCGCGAGTTGCAGCGCATGGGACATGAAGTCGAATTTCTGACCCCTTCGATGTTTCGTTCCATTCCCTGCCCGACCTATCCTGAAATTGCGCTGGCGATTTCTTTTCCCGGCAGCGTGGCGCGCAAGATTGACGCTTTTGCGCCGGACTGTCTGCACATTGCCACCGAAGGACCGCTGGGATGGATTGCGCGCAACATCGCCATTCGTCGCGGCTGGCCATTTACCACGGCGTATCACAGCCGTTTTCCCGAATACGTTCATGCGCGCTTCCGGATTCCGCTCAACTGGAGTTATGCGGTGCTGCGCAAATTTCACAACGCGGCGCGGTTCAATCTGGCACCCACGCCCGCCATTGTCGAACACCTGCGCGAACAGGGTTTTGCCCATCCGCGCCTGTGGTCGCGCGGCGTCGATTTTGACGTGTTTCGTCCCGATGGTCAGACCATCCCGCGCGGCGACGCTCCCGTGTTTTTGCACGTCGGGCGGCTGGCCGTGGAAAAGCAGGTCGAAGCCTTCCTCGAACTGGATTTGCCGGGTGAAAAATGGGTGGCGGGCGACGGCCCCGAACGCGAACGCCTGCATCGGCAATATCCCGGCGTGAGGTGGTTTGGCGTGCTCGACGGCATTAGTCTGGCAGACCTGTATCGCAGCGCCGACGTATTTGTGTTTCCCAGTGTCACCGACACCTTTGGTCTTGTGATGCTGGAATCCATGGCTTGCGGCACGCCGGTCGCCGCCTTCCCCGTCGCAGGTCCGATCGACGTAGTGAAAGCCCCGCAAGCCGGCATTCTCGACACCGATTTGCGCCGCGCCTGTCTGGCGGCGCTGGACGTACCGCGCAAAGGCGTGCTGGAACACGCGGCGACATTCAGCTGGACGCGCGCGACGGAGCAGTTTTTGGGGGCGTTGCAGAGGATTCGGGGAGACAAAGCGTAGGCTGCGCTTTCGACCCGTAGGGCGGGGCAAGCCCCGCCCTACCCTTCCAACGACTTCCTCACATTCTCCCGCCCGCTCATCCGCTCAAACCACGCTGCCAGATTCCCATGCGTCTCGCGCCAGTCGCGATCCGGCTGACGCAGGTTCACATAGACCAGTGCCGCCGTCAGCGCCAGATCGGCCAGTGTGATTGTGCCGCCTTCGCACCATGGCTTGTCGCCCAGTTGCGCCGCCGCGTGCGCGAGCGAGCGTGTGAGCGTGTTGTTGTTGCGCGTGATGGTTTCTTCGTCCTGTTTTTCCGGCGGGCGGGCCGTTTCGTAGCGCACGGCCACTGCCGCTTCGGCGATGCCGTCGGCCAGCGCTTCCCAGCGGCGCACGCGCATCCGCGCCAGCGCGTCGTTGCGCGGGATCAGGATGGGCGCGTCGTTCAGCGTGTCGGCGTATTCGGCGATGACGGTGGAATCGAAAATGCAATCGCCATCGTCGAGTACCAGCGCGGGGATTTTGGCGAGCGGGTTGACGCCGTTGATGGGGCTGTCCGGGTCGCGCGGCGGCGCGGTGATGAATTCGTGCGGAATGGATTTTTCCAGCAGGAC
>JAITMU010000195.1 GCA_031277195.1 Gallionellaceae bacterium
GCGCGGTTGTTTGGCGTGAAGGAGAGCGGCGGCAAAGTCGAGATCATGATCGAGCGCGTGCTGGATGCGCATGAAGCCTTGGCGCAAGTGCGCGCCAGCAAATCGCCGAAAGCGGGCAGTCATTTATCGCTGGAAGGCGGTTTGAGTGTGTCGGTATTGGGACGCGAAGGCGAATTTTTCCGCTTGCGCTTTGAGGGAGAAGAAGGCGTCATGGCGGCGCTGGAACGCTGCGGCCATCTGCCGCTGCCGCCCTACATCACGCACGCGGCTGATGCCGAAGATGAAGAACGCTACCAGACGGTTTTCGCCCGCCGTCCGGGCGCGGTGGCCGCGCCCACCGCAGGACTGCATTTCGACGAGACGATGCTGGATGCGCTGCGCGCGCGCGGCGCGCAGATCGCGCATGTGACCTTGCATGTGGGCGCGGGCACGTTCCAGCCGGTGCGCGCGGAAAATGTCGAGGAGCATGTGATGCACAGCGAGCGTTACAGCGTGCCGACGGAAACCGTGGAAGCCGTGCGCGAAACGCAGGCGCGCGGTGGTCGCGTGATTGCGGTGGGGACGACGAGTTTGCGCGCGCTGGAAAGCGCGGCGGCATCGGGCGAATTGCGCGCCGGTGAAGGCGAGACGCGCTTGTTTGTTACGCCGGGTTATCGTTTTCGCACGGCGGATTTGCTGCTGACGAATTTTCATCTGCCGCGCTCGACCTTGCTGATGCTGATTTGCGCGTTTGGCGGCATGACGGAAATGCTGGCGGCGTATCGTTATGCGGTGGAACGGGAGTATCGGTTTTTTAGTTATGGCGATGCGATGTTGATAGAGAGGAAAGAAATTTGTTAATCGTTGCTACTCACCCTAATCCTGCCACTCACCCTAGCCCTCTGGTGAAACTACTAGCCATTCGACTAAGCCCGCAAGCGGGCAAGTCGCTGGTTATCCCCGTGAACGGGGAGAGGGAATGTGTCCCCCTCTCCCCTCGTGGGAGAGGGGTGGGGGAGAGGGGGTGGTGTCAAGTGGCGCATCACGCGCTCACCCGCTCGCCCACCCCTCTCCCATCAAGGGAGAGGGGCTTTGCGATGGTCATCACAAGTCAGATGGATTCATTCCATAGAAAACCATGAAATTTACGCTACACACCACCAACGCCGCCGCCCGCCGAGGCACGGTGCATCTCGCCCACGGCACAGTCGAAACGCCTGCGTTCATGCCGGTCGGCACGTATGGCACGGTGAAAGCGATGTCGCCGCAGGAGTTGCGCGACATCGGCGCGCACATCGTGTTGGGCAACACATTTCATCTGTGGTTGCGACCGGGGCTGGAAGTGATTGCGGCGCACGGCGGCCTGCATCGCTTCATGGGCTGGGATGGCCCCATCCTCACCGACTCCGGCGGTTTTCAGGTGTTCAGTCTGGGCGAGTTGCGCAAGATTACTGGCGGCGGCGTCGAGTTTCGGTCGCCGGTGAATGGCGACAAATGTTTTCTCTCGCCGGAGGAGTCGATGCGGATTCAGAAAGTGTTGAATTCCGACATCGTGATGATTTTTGACGAATGCACGCCCTATCCCGCCGACGAACAGGTTGCGGGCGCGTCGATGCGCTTGTCGCTCGGCTGGGCGGAGCGCAGCAAGCGCGCGCACGAGGGCAATGCGAATGCGCTGTTCGGCATCGTGCAGGGCGGAATGTTTGAACATTTGCGCGACGAATCGCTGCGCGGTTTGACGGACATCGGCTTCGACGGCTACGCCATCGGCGGCCTGTCGGTGGGCGAACCCAAGGAGGACATGCTGCGCATTCTCGCGCACACCGCGCCGCAACTTCCGGCGGACAAGCCGCGCTACCTGATGGGTGTTGGCACGCCGGAGGATTTGGTCGCCGCCGTTTCGCAAGGCATCGACATGTTCGATTGCGTGATGCCGACGCGCAATGCGCGCAACGGGCATTTATTCACCCGCAACGGCGACGTGCGCATCAAGAACGCGCAACACCGCGATGATTTGCGTCCGCTGGATGAAGAATGCGCCTGCTACACCTGCCGCAATTTTTCCCGCGCGTATCTGCATCATTTGCACCGCCTCGGCGAAATCCTCGGCGCGCGCCTGAACACTTTGCACAATCTGCATTACTACCAGGAATTGATGCAGGGAATGCGCGCGGCGATTGAAGCGGGGCGGTTTGAGGCGTTTGTGGCGGAGTTTCGGCGGCGGCGCGGGAATGACGGATTCTCATGGTAAAATCCGCCCCTTTGATTTTTCTCTGGAGCCTGCAATGTCCCTGACCGATCTGTTTATTTCCAACGCCCACGCGCAAGCCGCGCCTGCTGCTGAAGCCGGCGGGTTGGCTGGATTCCTGCCGTTGTTCCTCGTTATCGTCGTGTTCTATTTCCTGATCCTGCGTCCGCAGCAAAAGCGCTCGAAGGAACAGAAGGCCATGATTTCGGCGTTGCAGAAAGGCGATGAAATCGTGGTCGCGGGCGGCCTGCTGGGGCGCGTGGTCAAGGTGGACGAAAACTACGTCAGCATTGAAGTGGCCGACGGCGTGACGGTGCAGGCGCAAAAAAGCGCGGTGTTGACCGTGCTGCCCAAAGGTACGGTCAAATCCCTGTAATTCAAGGCGCGGCGATGAATCAATATCCGTTGTGGAAAAACCTGCTGATCCTGATCGCGCTGGTGGTCGGGCTGATTTACACCCTGCCGAATTTTTACGGTGAAGCGCCAGCGGTGCAGGTGCAACCCTTGCGCACCGGCATTCAGGCGGATGCGGCGTTGCTGCAACGGGTGGACGATTCGCTGAAGGCCGCCGGTCTGAATCCGGAGGCGATGTCGCTGGACGCTTCCAGCGTCAAGGTGCGTTTTACCGACACCGACAGCCAGATGAAAGCCAAGGACGTGTTGCAGGCGAAGCTGGGCGGGGATTATGTGGTGGCGCTCAACCTGCTGTCGCGTTCGCCGCAATGGCTGACGTCGATAGGCGCGCTGCCGATGTATCTCGGTCTGGACTTGCGCGGCGGTGTCCACTTCCTGTTGCAGGTGGACATGAAGGGCGCGCTGGACAAATCGCTGGAAGCCGCCACCGGCGACATTCGCGGCGCGTTGCGCGAGCAGAATATTTCCTATTCCGGCGTCACCCGCGACGGCAATCAGTTGACGGTGCATTTCCTTGACGCGGCGGCGCGTTCGCAAGGCGAGGCCGAAATCGGCAAGCGGTTTACCATTTTTTCGATGAACGACAGAGAGCAGGATGGCGAATTCCTGTTGGTCATCGGGCTCAAACCCGAAGAATTAAAGCGCATTCAGGAAGCCGCGCTGCAACAAAACCTGGTCACGCTGCGTAATCGCGTCAATGAACTGGGCGTGGCCGAGCCGGTGATCCAGCAGCAGGGCGCGGATCGCATCGTGGTGCAGCTTCCCGGCGTGCAGGACACGGCGCAAGCCAAAGACATTCTGGGACGCACGGCCACGCTGGAAGTGCGTTTGGTTGATGAGGAGCATCAGTACGTCGAAGGCAGCGCGCTGCCGTTTGGTTCCGACATGTTCCGCGAAAGCAACGGCACGCCGCTGCTGGTGAAAAAAGCGGTGATCTTCACCGGCGAACGCCTCAACGACGCGCAGCCGGGTTTCGATCAAAACAACCAGCCCGCCGTGAACCTTTCGCTGGATGGAGTCGGCGCGCGCAAATTCAAGGAAGTGACGCGCGCAAACGTCGGCAAGCGCATGGCTATCATCCTGTTTGAAAAAGGCCGGGGCGAGATCATCACCGCGCCCGTGATTCGCGAAGAAATCGGCGGCGGTCGCGTGCAGATTACCGGCAACATGAGCACGGCGGAGGCGCAAAGCACCGCGCTGCTGCTGCGCGCCGGTGCGCTGGCCGCGCCGATGGAAATTGTCGAAGAACGCACCGTCGGCCCCAGCCTGGGCGCGGACAATATCGACCGTGGCTTTCATTCGACCTGGATCGGTTTTGCCGCCATCGCGATTTTCATGATCATTTACTACCTGCTGTTCGGCGTGGTGTCTGTGCTGGCGCTGGGCGCAAACCTGCTGTTGCTGGTGGCGTTGCTGTCCGTGCTGCAAGCCACGCTGACGCTGCCCGGCATGGCTGGTATCGCGCTGACGCTGGGCATGGCGATCGACGCGAACGTGCTGATCAACGAACGCATCCGCGAGGAATTGCGCAACGGCAACACGCCGCAGGCGTCCATACACGCGGGTTACGACCACGCTTTCGCCACCATTCTCGACTCCAACGTCACCACCTTCATCGCCGGTATCGCACTGTTCATGTTCGGCTCCGGCCCGGTGCGCGGCTTCGCGGTGGTGTTGTGCCTCGGCATCCTGACCTCGATGTTCAGCGCCGTGCTGGTGTCGCGCGCGATGGTGAACTTGATTTATGGCAGACGGGCGCGGTTGTCGAAGGTGGCGATAGGTTAAAAACCCGTCATTCCAGCGCAAGCTGGAATCCAGTTGAGATAAAAACCCGCGCAGCGGACAAAATCTTATCGTCCGGCTACGCCGGAATGATTTGATGAGCTGGATTCCCGCTTTCGCGGGAATGACGGAAATGTAAGGAGTTTTCATGGAATTTTTCCGCATCAAGAAAGACATCCCCTTCATGAGTTGGGGGCGGTACACCACCAGCATTTCGCTGGTGACGTTCATCCTTGCGGTGTTCTTTCTGGCGACAAAGGGGCTGAATTTTGGCGTGGATTTCACCGGCGGCACGGTGATCGAAATGCACTATTCGCAGCCCGCCAATATTGAGCAGGTTCGCACCGAGCTTGCCGGTATCGGCCTGCCGGACGCGCAGGTGCAGAATTTTGGCACCAGCCATGACGTGCTGATTCAAGTGCCGCTGCGGGAAAATCTCGTCGGCGCGAAGCTGTCCGAGCAGGTGAAAACCGCGCTGCAAGCATCGCATCCCGACGCGGAAATGCGTCGCGTCGAATTTGTCGGCCCGCAGGTCGGCAAGGAACTGGTGGAGAACGGCGCGCTGGCGCTGATGCTGGTTTGCCTCGGCATCATCTGCTATCTGTGGGTGCGTTTCGAGTGGAAATTCGGCCTCTCCGCGATCATCGCCAACATGCACGATGTGGTCATCATTCTGGGTTTCTTCGCGTTCTTCCAGTGGGAATTTTCGCTGTCGGTGCTGGCTGGCGTGCTGGCGGTGCTGGGCTATTCGGTGAACGAATCGGTCGTGGTGTTTGACCGGATCCGCGAAAATTTCCGCAAGCTGCGCAAGACCGAAACCGCCGAGATCATCGACAACGCCATCACGCGCACCATGTCGCGTACCATCATCACCCACTTGTGCACGCAGATGATGGTGACTTCGATGCTGTTCTTTGGCGGCGAGGCGTTGCACTACTTCGCGCTGGCGCTCACCATCGGCATTCTGTTCGGCATCTATTCTTCCGTACTGGTGGCCAGCCCCTTGCTGATGATGTTCGGCGTGTCGCGCGAGGATTTCGTCAAGGTCAAGGTCGAAGAAGCGGAAGAAGTCCTGCCCTGAGCAGGTGCGCCTGCCATGATCTCCATGATGTTGTTCGATGCGATCCTGCATCTGGATACGCAACTTCTCACCTGGATACAGGAATACGGCGTATGGATTTACGCCATCCTGTTCCTCATCATCTTTGCTGAAACCGGCCTGGTCGTCGCGCCCTTTCTGCCCGGCGATTCGTTGCTGTTTGTGGTCGGCGCCCTGTGCGGCATGCCCAACACCGGCATGGAACTGGAGATCGCCGCGCCGCTGCTGATGCTCGCCGCCTTCCTCGGCGACAACACCAATTACTGGATCGGACGACTGATCGGCGGCAAGCTGATCAATCGCCCCGACTCGCGTTTTTTCAAACGCGAATACGTGGACAAGACGCGCGCTTTTTACGACAAGCACGGCGGCAAAACCATTTTGTTCGCGCGCTTCCTGCCGATCATTCGCACCTTCGCGCCATTCGTCGCCGGTATCGCCAAAATGCGCTATCAGATTTTTCTGGCGTTCAGCGCGGGCGGCAGCCTGCTGTGGATCGGCAGCCTGACGCTGGCGGGTTATTTCTTCGGCAACATCCCGTTCGTCAAAGACAATCTGACGCTCATCATCGTTGGCATCATCGTCGTCTCCCTCACGCCCGCGATACGCCAGCTTCTGCGCCACCGCCGCCAGCGGCGCGAAGAAGCGGCGGAGAAATGATGGAGATGTGCCGGACTACG